>JASHUI010000226.1:0-6433 GCA_030040095.1 Streptosporangiaceae bacterium
CTCCGGCCTGCTTGCGGCGCTCGCGGCAACGGCGGACCCGGACCTGGCGCTGGCCAGCCTGGCCCGGCTGGCGCACGACGCCGAGCTGCGCGCCGCCCTGCGGGATGACCGGAGCTTCCGGGCGCGCCTGTTTGCCGTGCTCGGGGTCAGCGCCGCTCTCGGCAGCCATCTTGCCCGCCACCCGAGTGACTGGAGAGTGCTGAGCGGCCCGGATGCGCTGCGCCGCCCGACGGCTGACGAGCTCCGCGCTGAGCTGCTGGCCGAGGTCGGGGCGCGGCCCGGTGATCACGAACCGGTGTCCGGGCCTGCCGGGCCGCCCGGTACCGATCCGGTCACCGCGCTGCGCATCGCCTACCGGCGCCGGCTGCTGCACCTGGCGGCCAGAGACCTTACCGGAGCCGAGGATCTGGCCCAGGTGACCGCGGAGCTGTCGGACCTGGCGGCGGCCGCCCTGGAGGCGGCCCTCGCCATTGCCCGGTCGGAGCTGCCGCCGGGGTTCGTGCCCGGCAGGCTCGCCGTCATCGCGATGGGGAAGTGCGGCGGCAGGGAGCTGAACTACGCGAGCGACGTCGACGTGATCTTCGTGGCTGGCGCGGCAGGGGCAGGGGGAGCGGCTGACGAGACAGGGGGAGCGGCCGGGACAGGGGGAGACGCCGACGGCGACGGCGGCGAGGCGGCCGCGCTGCGCACCGCGACCCGGCTGGCCACCCGGATGATCCGAGTCTGCTCAGATCCGGGGACCGAGGAGGCGCTGTTCCCGGTGGATCCGAACCTCCGTCCCGAGGGCCGCGACGGGCCGCTCGTCCGGACGCTGGCCAGCCACCGCGCGTACTACCAGCGATGGGCCAAGACCTGGGAGTTCCAGGCGCTGCTCAAGGCCCGTCCGGTGGCGGGCGACCCCGAGCTCGGCGCCGCCTACCTGGCCGCCATCCAGCCGCTGGTCTGGCAGTCGGCACAACGCGAGAACTTCGTGGCCGACGTGCAGGCCATGCGGCGCCGGGTGCTGGGCAGCCTGCCCGCCGACCGGGCCGGGCGCGAGATCAAGCTCGGCCCCGGCGGCCTGCGCGACATCGAGTTCGCCGTGCAGCTGCTGCAGCTCGTGCACGGCCGCACCGACGAGACGCTGCGCGCCGCGGCCACCATGGACGCGCTGGCCGCGCTGGCCAAGGGCGGATACGTCGGCCGGGACGACGCGGCGAGCCTGGCCGACGCCTACCGGTTCCTGCGCAGCGTCGAGCACCTGCTCCAGCTGCGGCAGCTGCGCCGCACGCACATGCTGCCGGAGGACCCGGCGGTGCTGCGCCAGGTCGGCCGGGCGCTGCGGGCCATCCAGCCCGGCGTCACGCCGGAGCATGCCGACCCCGCCGACGACCTCATCGCCCAGTGGCGCAGGCACGCCAGCCAGGCCAGGCAGCTGCACGAGAAGCTGTTCTACCGGCCTCTGCTGGAGGCGGTGGCCCGGCTGCCGGGCGAGGCGGTCCGGCTGACCCAGGAGGCGGCCAGGGAGCGGCTCGAGGCGCTGGGCTACGCCGACCCGGCCGGGGCACTGCGGCACATCGAGTCCCTCACCGCCGGCGTCTCCCGCCGGGCCGCGATCCAGCGCACGCTGCTGCCGGTGATGCTCGAATGGTTCGCCGACGCGGCCAGGCCCGACGCAGGGCTGCTGGCATTCCGGCAGGTCAGCGAGGCGCTCGGGGACTCGTCGTGGTACCTGCGGCTGCTGCGGGACGACACCAGGGTGGCGCAGCGGATGGCCAGGATCCTGGCCTCGAGCCGGTACGCCACCGGGCTGCTGCTGCGCGCCCCGGACGCGCTGGCCATGCTCGCCGACGACGCACAGCTCGAGCCCCGCCCGGCCGGGACGCTGTACCCGGACGCCGCGGCGGCCGTGCGCCGGCACCACAGCGCCCCGGCCTCGGTGGCCGCGGTGCTGGCCCTGCGCCGCCGGGAGCTGCTGCGCACGGCGGCCGCTGACCTGCTCGGGATGTCCGGAATCGAGCAGACCGGCGAGGCGCTGACCAGCGTGGCCGCGGTGACGGTCGCGGCCGCGCTGGACGCGGCGACCAGGAAGGTCGAGCAGCAGATCGGCCCGCTCCCGACCCGGGTCTGCGTGGTGGCCATGGGCAGGCTCGGCGGCCACGAGATGGGCTACGCGAGCGACGCCGACGTGATGTTCGTGCACGAGCCGCGCGAGGGCGCGGACGAGGAGGCGGCGACCAGGGCCGCTCACGCGGTGGCCGAGGAGCTGCGTTCGCTGCTGGCCCGGCCCGGCCCCGACCCGGCGCTGCCGATCGACGCGGCGCTGCGGCCCGAGGGGCGGCAGGGACCGCTGGTGCGTACGCTCGCCTCCTACCGCGCGTACTACGAGCGCTGGTCGGCGCCGTGGGAGGCGCAGGCCCTGCTGCGCGCCGAGCCGGTGGCCGGCGGCGTGGCGCTGGGCCGGGCGTTCATCGCCCTGGCCGACGAGTTCCGCTACCCGGCCGGGGGCATGGGCGAGCCGTCCGTCCGTGAGATCCGCCGGATCAAGGCCAGGATGGAGTCCGAACGCATGCCCCGCGGGGTGGACCCGGCCCTGCACCTGAAGCTGGGCCCGGGCGGCCTGTCGGACGTGGAGTGGGTGGCTCAGCTACTGCAACTGCGTCACGCCCACGCGGTGCCCGGGCTGCGCACCACGCGCACGCTCGCCGCGCTGCGGGCCGCCCGCGACCACGGCCTGATCGCCGCGGCCGACGCGGAGGCGCTGGACAACGCGTGGCGGCTCGCGGCCAGGATCCGCAACGCGGTCATGCTGGTGCGCGGCAGGCCGGGTGACTGCGTGCCCACGTCGCAGCCGGAGCTGGGCGCGGTGGCCCGGCTGCTGGGTTACGCCCCTGACGCGTCGCAGGACCTGGTCCAGGACTACCGGCGGGCCGCGCGGCGGGCCCGGGCCGTGATGGAGCGCCTGTTCTACGGCTAGAGCGGCCGGGAAGGCGGAATGCGCGCCGAGCCTGGCCGAAGCGTCGCGGCAAGGCCATTGACCAGCCGTTAGAGACGAGCCAGGTAATGCCCGTCGAATTGGCGGTTTCACTGCTTGTGGACACCGATCTGCCGGATGGCTACGGTGTCGAAGACGGTTGTTTCCTGTGGGCAATTGCACCGACGGTCCGCAATACGCCGACAGGCGGGGTCGTCGCTGGCCGAGGGAGGGACTGCCGGTGTCTACCCAGATCGTGACCTACAAGGTTGACGACGTCACGACAGCGAAATTTGAGGTTGATCCAGCCGAGGGTTTCCGTCCCGCCGCTCACGGTCAGATTCTCGGCCAGGTGCGCGATGCGGTTGGCCCTGCCATTGAGGCCGCGAAGGCCGTCCTCGACAAAGCGAAGGAGACACGGCCGAGCCAGATCGAGGTGAAGTTCGGGGTCAAGGTGAGTGGCGGGGCGGACTGGCTGGTGGCGAGGACGGCTGCCGAGGGCAGCTTCGAGATCACGCTGACGTGGGCCCGGGACATGGCTGAAACGGGCGCGGATACGGCATGAGCGCCGGCTCTGCGCATGCGCCGCCAGCGTTCGGCACTTGGGTTGCCGCCGTCCACGTCTCCGAGAATGACTACGAGCCGACGGGTGCGGCCGTGGTGCTCGATGAACGGCGGGTGCTGACCTGTGCCCACGTCATCACCACGAAAGAGGGAGTCGTCCAGCAACCCTTGTGGGTCTCGTTTCCGGCCGCGGAAAGCTCGGTCGCTGGCCGGCGGCGACGCGTGGCAAGGTGGGTCCTCTCGCACACCGTGTGGGATGTCGCCGTGCTGGAGTTAGACGACGATGTGCCCGCCGGGGTCCAGGGGGCGCCGCTGCGGCGGCCCAAGCCTTCGGATCTGGTTGGCAAGCGGTGGTGGGCGTTCGGGTTCCCCGACCGTGATCCTTACGGCGATAGCGCGGAGGGATCGGTGGGAGCGGCGCTGGCGTACGGCTGGATCCGGCTGGACACCGAATCGCGCTACGTGGTGCGGCCGGGCTTCAGCGGCGGAGGCCTCTGGTCCCCGGACTATGAGTCGGTCGTCGCCCTGGTGGGCCAGGCCCACGGCAATGGCGATGGCCGTGCCATCACCCTGCATCAGGTCGATCTGTGTTTGCCGCAGGAGAAACTGGCGCTGCTGGCCGACTGGTCGGCTCGGGCGGCCGACGAGGTCGCGCTGGCAGCATGGGGCTGGAGCCTGGCCGCTGACCCGGAGGGGGTCCGGCATTGGCGCCCGCGCGCCCGCGGCGTGAGCATCGATAGCGAGCGGGGTTACAGGTTCCGCGGTCGGACCGCCGCACTCGAGGTGATCACGCGGCGGCTGGACCGCCCGGCACCCGACCGGCGGGTGCTCGTGGTAACCGGTTCGCCGGGAGTGGGAAAGTCCGCGGTCCTGGGCCGGATCGTGACCACCTCCGACGCCGCGATCTGTGCCATCCTGCCCGGCGAAGATGACGCCGTCCGGGCGAAGGTGGGGTCGGTGGCGTGCGCCGTGCACGCGAAAGGGAAGACGGCTCTGGAGGTCGCGAACGAGATCGCCCGCGCTGCGTCGGCGGCGCTGCCGATGCAGCCCGGCGATCTGGCGCCAGCCGTCCGGGACGTACTGGAGGCGCGGGGCGGGCAACGCTTCAACGTGATCATCGATGCCCTGGATGAGGCGGCAACGCCGGCCCAGGCCCGGGTGATCGTCAGGGAGCTCGTTCTGCCGCTCGCCGAGACCTGCTCGAACGTGGGCGCGCAGGTCGTAGTGGGCACGCGTCGCCACGACGACGGCGGCTCGCTGCTCGAGGTGTTCGCTGGCTCCGTGACGGTTGTCGACCTGGATGACAGCGAGTACTTCGAGGAGGCGGACCTGGCCGCGTACGCGAAGGCATGCCTGCAGTTGACCGGCGATGAGCGGCCCGGTAACCCCTACGCCGATGACAAGGTGGCCTGGCCGGTGGCGCAACGGGTGGCCAAGGTCGCCGACCGTAACTTCCTCATCGCGGGGCTGGTCGCCCGGGGCCACGGGGTCCACGACGAGGAAGCCGTCGACCCCGGCCAGATCATGTTCGACGCCACGGTGAGCTCTGCCCTGGCCGGTTACCTGGAGCGGATCAGCCCGGTGTCCGGGCTGACGGCCGCTGAGGCACTGACCTGCCTGGCATTCGCCGAGGCGCCGGGACTCCCGGCCGCCCTCTGGCAGGTAGTGGCCGAGCGCGTGTACGAGGCGGCGGCCAGCGCCCGGGACCTGGCGCGGTTCGCGCGGTCGTCGGCGGCGAACTTCCTGGTGGAGTCCAGCGTGGGCAGCGCCACGCCTGCGTTCCGGCTTTTCCATCAGGCGCTGGACGATGCTCTGCTCGCCGCTCGAGCTCACGTCACCCATCGCGCGAACGACGAGCGCGATATCGCCAGCGCGCTGACCGGCTATGGCCGCCGCGTGGGGTGGCCCGATGCACCCGAGTACCTGCTGCGGTCGTTGCCCGGGCACGCCGCCGCGGGCGGGCTGATCGATGATCTTCTCACCGATGACGAGTACCTGCTGCACGCCGATCATTGGCGGCTGATGCTCGCCGCTGGCCGCGCGACCTCTGACCAAGCACGGCTCCGCGTCCAGATGCTGGGGCTGACTCAGGAAGCGGCGACCGCCACAAGCGGCGAACGTGCTGCCCTGTTCAGCGTGACCGAGGTCGTGGAGCACCTCGGCACCGGCTTCAGTGGCGTCGGCAAAGGCGCCCCGTACCTCGCTCAGTGGGCCCAGGCCAGGTCGCAGGACGCGGGTGCGGCCAATGCGGGCCACCAGGGCGCGGTCACCGGCGTGTGCGCGGTCACCGTCGGCGGGCGTGAGCTGCTGGCCAGCGCCGGCGGCGATCACACGGTGCGGGTGTGGGATGCGGTGACCGGTGAGCAGCGGGCCGTGCTGGAGGGGCATCAGGGGTGGGTGCGCGGTGTGTGCGCGGTCAGCGTCGGCGGGCGGGAGTTGCTGGCCAGCGCCGGCGATGACCAGACGGTGCGGGTCTGGGATGCGGCGACCGGCGAGCAGCGGGCTGTCCTGCGCGGGCATCAGGGCAGGGTCAGCAGCGTCTGCCCGGTCAGCGTCGGCGGGCGGGAGCTGCTGGCCAGCGCGAGTTCCGACCAGACGGTGCGGGTGTGGGACGCGGTGACCGGTGAGCAGCGGGCCGTGCTGGAGGGGCATCAGGGGTGGGTGCGCGGTGTGTGCGCGGTCAGCGTGGCCGGGCGGGAGTTGCTGGCCAGCGCGAGTGATGACCAGACGGTGCGGGTGTGGGATGCGGCCACGGGTGAGCAGCGGGCTGTGCTGGAGGGGCATCAGGGGTGGGTGCGCGGTGTGTGCGCGGTCAGCGTGGGCGGGCGGGAGTTGCTGGCCAGCGCGAGTGATGACCAGATGGTGCGGGTGTGGGATGCGGCCACGGGTGAGCAGCGGGCTGTGCTGGAGGGGCAT
>JASHUI010000227.1:0-4653 GCA_030040095.1 Streptosporangiaceae bacterium
CGCCCGCCGGCCGGCATCCGGGCCAGCAGCACGATCCCCGCGTCGCAGGCAAAGCAGGCCTGCCGCGAGCAGCTGCGCCGCCTGCCGGCGCGGGCGCAGTCCACGACCTGTTCACGAGGTCTTCGCCGGGCCACGCCTTCACGAAGCCTAGGATGTGACGCCGGGCTAGGTGGCCTTCGGTGCCGTCTGGTTCGGGCTGTGCGGCATGCCGCAGCCGTTCGGCGGCAAGGGCGGTCATGATTTGGGACGGTTCAGTATCCGACGTAGGTGCCGCCGTTCTGGACCTGCACTACGCCCGGGACGTTGCCGACCGAACCGTATCTGGCTACGGCGTAGCGGACCCCCGCGATGATGTTTTGCACCGGGTCCATGATGTTGTCGTTGTAACCGGGCAGGGCCCACTGGTTGAAGGTCGGGGGGGTCACCTGCATCAGGCCCTGTGACGGGATGCCGTTCTGGGCGTTGATGTCCGTCGTGTTCACGATGTTCGGTATATTGCTCGATTCGTTCGCGATGATGAGCGCGATGTCACTGGCGTTGAGCTGGGCGGGAGTGTAGGAGCCGCTGTCCAGCAGAACCGCTGTAGCCTCGCCGATCCACGCGTTGACCTGAGCCTGGGAGGCGGGCGGCAGCTGCGGTGGCGGGAATACGTCGGGCCCGGAGTCTTTGGGCGCCTCGCCGTCGGGTGCTGAGTCAGGGGCGTCCGGCGCGTCCGGCGCGTCCGGCGCGGGCACGCCGCCGTCGTCGGCTGGTGCGCTGGCGTCGGCGGAGACGGGCTCGTCATCCGCCCCGCCGCTGGTGCCGCCAGGTGCCAGCGCGCCGTCCAGCTCATCGGCATCGTTGCCTGTGCCGCCGCTGGTGCCGCCAGGTGCCAGCCCGCCGTCCAGCTCATCGGCATCGTTGCCTGTGCCGCTGGTGCCAGCGTCCGCGCCAGACCCTGGGGCCAGGGCGCTGAGGCCGCCGAGCACGCCGCCGGCGCCGGCGGCTAGGCCGAAGTAGGAGGGTATGGAGTTGGTGCCGCTGGTACAGGCGAGGCAACCGTGCAGGAACCTCTGCTGGATAACAATGTGCAGGATCTCGATCATCTCGGGCGCCTGGGCAGGTCGTTTCGGTCGGTGGCAGGCATCCCCGCTGACAGCTTCGGCGTCGCAGGCGACAGCTGAAGCCTGGCCAGGCGGGTACTGCGCTGGGTGATAGCCGAGGCCGGCAGCACAAGCCACTGCGAGGGCTTCAGGTCCGGCTGGACAGCACGCCGTTCCACGGCAAGGATCAACGCGATCCCGGCCAGCAGCAGCAACAGCGACAGCAGGCCGTTAAGAGTCAGGATCTGGAGAATCCGGTCGCCGACCGGCTCCGGGCCGAAGGGCGACAGGCTCAGGGCGTCCGATTCGGCGTGTTCCAAGATGGCCACAGCGAACGTCACCGGAATGGCGAGCCAGGCCAGCCGGTAACGACGGCGGTACAAGACGGCGACGCCGATACCAAGGCCGGTGAGCGCACTCCAGACCAGATGGCCCGCGACGAAGTAGGACGTGCCGGCGCTGTGCGAGACGGCGTCGCTCGGGAACAGCCAGGAAACCGGCAGCGCGGACCACGAGCCTCCGACGCGGCCGAACTGGCTGTTCTCATACACCGCATAGCCCGCCCCGACCCACGCACCCAGCAGCGCGCAGTCCAGCGCAGACGGCCGCTGCCGCATCCGCCTGGCGGCGAGGACGGCGACCGCGAGCACGGGTATCGCCTTGATCAATTCCTCGGTGACGGGCACGAAGATCGCCACCGGGAACAGCCTGAGCCCGAGCGATTCCACTACCGGCCGGCCCACCAGCCGGGCGAGCTGCGTCACGGCCAGATACCCGGTGAACCCGGCGCCGAGATACGCCCGCCAGGTCAAGGTCCGTACCGGCAACGCCACTGCGGTCAGCAGCGCCAGCGACCACAGATGCTGGAACAAACTGTCGATGTAGGTGCCGAACCCTCCGTTCCTCGTCACGACCGGCAGCGAGGCTACGATCGCCACCGCGGCGACAGCCAGCCCCACGTCGGAGATTATCCGCGAGACCCGGGCACGCGCCGCCGAGTCAGCCGAGCGCTTGGCGAACCACAACCCCGCCCGCACAACGACGGCGCTAGCGAGCAATACGATCGCGATCGCCAGCCCGCCCGGGATTACACCGGCCAGCCTGGCCACGCAGGTGCACAGCGACAGGCCCACGCTGATCGCCGCCACAAACGCGAGCCTGCGATCCGATGGCGACGCCAGAAGCGCACCGGCCGCCGTCTGGGCAGCCGGGCGCTGCCCCGGCCCGGGCACCCTGTTCATCGTGGCCCGCCGGGAACCGGGCACAGACACCTTCGTAAATTCATTACTCCTCCCTCATGGACGCCTTACGCGCTGCAGACGTGGATCGGCGAGCCTGCCGCAGCGTTTCTTGGCGCAATGCCAGGATCGACGAAGTGCTCCGCCGGTGAAGTGCCAGGGTTGATAGGACCCGAGCATTCCCGTCGCTGACCCGCCTTCCTGCCCTTGTCAACGGCCGTTGCCCCCCCACTGGTTCAGCAGGCAGCGGGCCGCCGAACCCTGTCGGCCTGCGCCCGGCCCTTGAAAAGCCGCGTCAATGCCGACGCGAGTGCCGCAGCAGATCACGTTTGCCCTGCAGGACGTTTGGCCGGGAAGCTGCCGCTGGCGGTGCTGATCGTCGAGACTGGCTCGGTGAGTGCTCGAACCACACCAGCTTCTTGACCGGCGCGGGTCAACGCGTCGAAATAGGCCACGCTGGTCTCCGGCGGACCCCCGCGATCCTTGCGGCGAGCAGGAAGAACACCGGCATCTGCAACGCGGGCACCAGCTCGATGAGGTTCAGGCGTGACACTTCCGGCCACAACGCGTTCATCGTGAAGCGAGCGCCGCGCCCGAAGCCGGGCAGCTTGATGATCGAGGACTCCTGCCCGCCGAGCAGGGGCCGCACCATCTTCCACAGGCCTGGGGACGCATACCGCCGGACAAGCGCAACGACCACGTGCCTCCGGTGAACACAGCGTCAGCCCGGTACGGCGGCTAGCCGATCGCCCGCAGGTTGCGCACCGCCCTTAGGTTGCCCTGCTGAGGGCAGCGACAACCAGCAGTGCACGCAAAGGGTTCCACGTGGACCAAGCGAGACCCCCGAACATCCGGGCTGTCTCAGACCGGATATGGCTCAGGCGCGCGTGGCGTGGGCGTTGCCGGCCACGGTGCCGAGCGTGCTGCCCCAACTGCGGGCTCGTGAACCCTCGCCGTCGAGCAGGGTGTTGTGCTGCAGATAAGGAAGCTCTCCGCCCGTCGAAGTCGAGATCGGGCAGAGGAGGATGGACCGCAGCCGCTCCGGGTCGTACGACTCGGCACCGGCCTGAAGGATCTCGTAGTATGCAGACACCAGGCCCGCCGGATCGTCAGCCATGCTTTGGGCACCTCCAGGTGCGCCTAGGCTGCTCGCATACGTTGCTGGGGACTGAACCCGGCGGCGGGCCGCCGGGATCCGGACCCGTGGCCTCTGCGGCGACGCCAGTGCCGGCGTGTGCCAGCCGCCGTGCCGAACAGCAGGAATGTACCTGATGCCGATTACGGAGCGTGGGACTCCGGTAGATGGCCGGCCCACCGGCGGACTGGATCGGCCTGCCGCCGCAACCGGCGGCAGGCGCCCTGGGTGGCCCGCACAGCGCCGGGCGCCCGTTTCGCGAGCCGGGCCGGAGCGAGATTGCTAACAGGCGCGTCGCGGGAACTGGCGTGCGCATTTTCTCTGGTCCCGGGATGGTCTGGCCGGCGGGAGCGGGGAGGGGCAGGCGGGTTGCGCCGGCCAGGCTGGCTAATCTACGCGCGTCACCAGCCCGCCAGGGTATGCCTGCTGCTGCGAGCTGGGCAGCAGATCCGGTGGGGTGTATTTGAGCAGCTGGCCCATTGGGGTCACCAGATAACTCGAATTCTTTGCCCCGATAGCCTTCCACTTATCGGTCCCGGAAAAAAATTCATCGGAAGGATGGAATCCACCAGCATGTGAATGATATGTCGCAACACGGGTTGCCCCGGCGGGTATCGGAGAATGCCGCGGATCTGACTCCGAATTGCTACCGAGCGTGACTGGCCCGGAGAACGAGTACGAGCCGTCCTTGTTCTGATAGATGTTCCCGGCGTACTCGACATTGTCATCGACGGATTTGGTGTCGATTTCCGCTAGAGCTGCGCGCGCTGCGTCGTCCGGAGAGGCGAAACTCGCACCCGCACCGGTTGATTGCGGCTGACCGTATATTGTTACCTCGGGGATCACGGTCACTTGCTTGCCTTCTTGATCAATGACAACATGCGATTGCCTGGGCGGGATATCGCCGGGATCCAAGCGGATGTTGGTTCCTGGAATGTTATCCGCCAACGGCCCGGAAACATCCGCCAAGCCATACGGGGAGGCCGGGTGGGGCCGGCCGTCGCCGAGCAGGTCGGGCGAGGGATGGTGCTGGCCGTCGCCGAGCAGGTCGGGCGAGGGATGGTGCTGGCCGTCGCCGAGCAGGTCGGGCGAGGGATGGTGCTGGCCGTCGCCGAGCAGGTCGGGCGAGGGATGGTGCTGGCCGTCGCCGAGCAGGTCGGGCGAGGGATGGTGCTGGCCGTCGCCGAGCAGGTCGGGC
>JASHUI010000228.1:0-6722 GCA_030040095.1 Streptosporangiaceae bacterium
CGGACGCCGGGCAGCTCGCTGCGGCGGTTCCGGATCGGCGTGACGTGGTGGAGCGGCGGCGCTGCCCTGCTCTGGCTGGTCCTGGCGATCTGGAGGACAGTGACCCTGGGCTCGTTGCAGTTCGCGGTCCTGCTGGTCTTCGGCCTGCTCAACCTCGCGGTGGTGAGCCGCGTCATATTTCCGGGGGAGAAGTCAGCGTGAGACCTCGTATCGTTATGCTCCTGGCCTTTGTGATCGCCGCCGTCGCGGTCGGCTTCACGGGCGCCCGATTCACCTATCTGCCGGCCACGCCCCCCGCCGTGCACGCCTCGCTTCCGCCTGCCCCCGCCTCCTACCTGGGCGTCTTCGAAACCGGTTCCCCGCCTTCCTACGGGCCTATCGAGGAGTTCGCTCATGCGGCTGGCGCGCAGCCGAACCTGATCGGCTACTACAGCGGCTGGGCGCAGCCGTTCGCGACATCGTTTGCCGAGAGCATGCACGATCACGGTGTTATCCCGTTCGTGCAGATCGATCCGAGCTTGGCTTCCGTCGCGGGCATAGCCGACGGCGCCTATGACGGTTACCTGCGTTTGTATGCCGATACTGTTCGTGACTTCGGTGCGCCCGTGGTCATCGGCTTCGGGCACGAGATGAACGCGCCCTGGTACTCGTGGGGATACGGCCATGTCCTGCCATCAACGTTCGTCGCCGCCTGGCGACACATAGTGACCGTGTTCAACCAGGAGGGTGCGGGAAACGTCACCTGGCTATGGACCATCCAGGCGGATGAGCCGGGCACCGGTCCGATCTCCTCCTGGTGGCCGGGCGCGAAGTACGTGAAGTGGGTGGGCATCGACGGTTACTACAGCAAGCCGTCCGATACGTTCGCCAACGTCTTCGCGACGACCATCGAGCAGGTAAGGGCATTCACACACAAGCCGATCCTGCTGTCGGAGACCGCCGTCGGACGCCGCGACAACCAGTTCTCCAACATCCTCGACCTGTTCAACGGGATGACCCGGTACAAGACCCTCGGGCTGGTGTGGTTCGACAAGAACCTGATCTCGCAGACCTCTCAACCGCTCTGGGCGCGTCAGGACTGGCGGATCGAGGACAGCGCGCTGGGCGAGCGGGCGTTTCAGGCCGGCATTCACGGGCTGACCCTCGTGTCGACCGCGCCTCACTAGCGGGACATGGCCGCTGCAACTGGCCGCACGGGATCAGGACTGGCGGATCGATGACAACGCGCTGGCCGAGCCTTCCGGGCGGGCATTCACGGGCTGGCACTCGCCTCCGCCGTCCGGAATTCGCCAATCGCTATGCCTGTTCCCGAACCGGACTGTAGGTTTTTGGGGGGCGGTATTCCTATCCGGGGGGGTATCGCCGCGGCACGTGACGCCGTCCGCTCAAACCCCGTGCGGGCTGGCTGGGGGAAAGCCGAGACACCCTGCTACGTGCCTGATAGCGGGCGGGTGCGACCTATGGATCACGGCACGACGACCTCGCGGTCAGCGCATGCCTTCGCGCTGACCGCGAACACTGTCGTGGCGCCGCGATGTGAGCCGATCCCGTGAGTGCAGTCCCCGACTCGGCGCCATTGAGCTCCCCGAGCGTTACCGCGGTGGCTCCCGCACATGACGCCGAAGCGGAGTCGGATGGCTCGCTGGACCCGGCACAGACGCTGGTGACCGCGCCGGTCCGCGATGCCGTACCGCTTCTGTCGAGCGCACAGTCCGCTCTGGACGCGACGGTCCCCACCGTCCCCGTCGCTATCCCGCGGGGTGTCGCGACCCGGCCGCGCGCTCGTGGGTCCTCGGCCGTCCGGTGGCCGCTGGCCGTCGTTCTAGCCGTGCAGGCAGCCCTCTCGCTGCGCCTTGTCTGGGCCAACACGGCGTTCGAGGACGAGGGCCTCTACTTGCGCGCCGGACATCTGGAATGGGCCCGGTGGCTGCACGGGACGCCGATTCCGGATTTCGCCTCGTACTTCTCCGGGGCGCCTGTCCTCTATCCGCCCATTGCCGCCGCAGCGGACAGCGTGGGCGGCCTGGCCGTCGCGCGCATCCTGTCACTGCTGTTCATGCTGGCGGTGACCGGCCTGCTCTGGGCCACGACGCTCCGGCTGTACGGCCGGCGGGCAGCTTTGCTTGCCGCAGCCCTGTTCGCGACGCTCGCCGGAACACAATTCCTTGGCGCACTAGCGACCTTCGACGCGCTGGCATTGCTGCTGCTCGCCCTGGCCACATGGCTCTGCGTCCGCGCCGCCGAGTGCACGTACGCGCTCCGCGTGGTCCTGCTTACAGCTGCCGGCGTCGTTCTGGCCACGGCAGATGCGGTGAAGTACGCGACGGTGCTGTTCACGCCGGTAGTCATCGTGGTCGCCGCGATGGCGACGCTGCGAAGAAGCGGTCGCCGCGCGGGGCTGGCGGCCGGCCTGGTGGTACTGGGCTCCTCGCTAGCGCTGGTCGTCGTGGCCGTTGTCGTCGGCGGCCACCAGTACTGGCTGGGCATCACCTCCAGCACACTCGACCGGCCGCAGGCAGCCGCATCCGTGACGGCCGTCCTGCAGCACTCCTACGTGTGGACCAGCCTGATCCTGGTCCTCGCGGTGCTCGGCTCGGTTCTGGCGGTCCGCGCTGAAGCGCGAGGGAGATTCCTGCCCATCATCTTGACCGCGGCCGCCTTGCTCGCCCCGGCCGTGCAGGCCAGGCTGCACACGACGGTCAGCCTGCAGAAGCACGTCGTATTCGGGGCCTGGTTCGCCTCAATCGCCGCGGGCTATGCGATGGCCAAGCTGAGCCGGGTGGACCCGGGTCACGGATGGGCCCCGGTCATGGCGCTGCCCATCGCCGCATCGACGCTGTTCGGCTCCATGGGGGCGGCTGCCTCCCTCTATGAGGCCTGGCCGAACTCGGCGGCCGCGATCACCCTCCTGCGTTCGGCGGTCGATGTTCATCCGGGCAACTACCTGGCCGAAGACTACGACGTCGAGGCCTACTACCTGCGCACGGAAGTTCCGTGGCAGCGGTGGTCGAACACGTACTACTTCAGGTACCGGGGAGGGCCGCCGGGAGCAACCTCGTACGAAGCCGCTATCGCACGTCACTACTTCTCCCTCGTGATTCTCGATTTCGCGGACACCACTGCCGTCGACCGCCAGATCACAACGGACATGCGCCGCGCGGGACACTATTACGTTCTGGCGCGAGCAGGCCGCTACACCATCTGGGCATCAAGGTCGCCGTCGTCGGCGGGTGCCGCAAGGGGGGGCCATGGCCGGTCTTAGACCTTCAGCCGCCGAGCACGAGCCGGATCTGTACCTGCCAACTCCGCCCGACGATCGAGAAAAGTACGCGTACTTCGGCAAGCCGCGCCGCTGGGTCTTCGGCTTCCTTCTCATCGCTTCTGTCGGCGTCCTTTACGGCTACATCCACGTCGCCGAGCGAGCCTGGGCTGCCACGCCCCTCATGTGGCTGCTGCTCATGGTCATGGTGCCGCCGGTCGTCGTCAACTTCTGGCTGCGCGTCGGGCGTCCGAGGCTGACCCTGGCCGAGCACCAGGCGACCGTGGCGGCCTACCGGGAGCACGGCGAGACGGTGGATGTGTTCCTGCCCAGCTGCGGAGAGCCGTTGCCAATGCTCGACAACACCTTCAAGTACGTGAGCGCCATGAACTGGGGCGGCCCCAAGACCGTGTATGTGCTCGACGACTCCGCTCAGGAGAGCGTGAGCGAGCTGGCCGAGCGTTACGACTTCCGGTACATCGTGCGCCCCAACCCGGGCGAGATGAAGAAGGCCGGGAATCTCACGCACGCGCTCGGTGTCAGCAACGGAGAGTTCATCGCTGTCATCGATGCCGATTTCGCGGTCCGACCGGAGTTCCTCTACGAGACCATGCCCTACTTCTCGGATCCCAAGATCGGCATCGTCCAGACGGCGCAGTTTTTCGATGTCAGCAACCGCTCGTTTTCATACATCCAGCGGTATGCCGGGACTCTCCAGGAGATCTTCTTCCGGTTCATCCAGCCCGCGCGCGACCGATACAAGGCGGCGATCTGCGCTGGCACCAACCTGGTCTACCGCCGCAGCTCGGTGGTGGCCGCGGGCGGGTTCGCGCAGGTGCCGATCGGTGAGGATGTGCACTCCGGGGTGAAGCTCTTCTGGGCCGGGTACGAGACTCGCTACCTGCCGCTCTGCCTTGCCAAGGGCGTGGCTCCCACGGACTTCGCCTCCCTGGCCAACCAGCAGGCCCGCTGGTGCCGCTCCTCGATGTTGCTGATGATCGAGAAGCATTTCCGGGAAGCCCCGTTCACCTGGCAGCAGCGAGCTGCCTTCTGGGCGGCCTTTCTCTACTACATGTCGTCGGCGGCGCTGCTGCTCACCGGGCCGTTCCCGACGCTGACGATGATCTGGCTCTATCCCCAGCGCATCTATCCGCACAACTACCTGGTGATCCTTCCGGCGCTCGCGGCCACGGTGTTCGTGTTCCCGCTGCTGAGCCGCGGGTGGCGGCTCACGATCTGGCGTGTCTGCGCGATCAACTCGTGCTGTCACGTGTACGCCGTCTGGCACGCGCTCCGCGACCGCGTCGCCGAATGGGTCCCGACCGGCGCCTCGCCCGACGGGGGGCAGGTGCCCGTCACGGTGAACCGGATCCTTTGCACGTGGATCCTGGTGGTACAGGTGCTTCTCTGGTCCGGTCTGGCACTCCGCGTCCACGAGTTCGGCTTGGACCGCTACTGGGCGACAGCGGTCCTGGGTGGAGTGCAGCTATACATCCTTGCGCCCTTGCTGACCCCGAGCAAGGGCATCTGGGGGCGCGCCCGGCAACAGGAGGTGGCAACATGACGTGCGCCGCGATGGTGCCTGCTTCGCGCCGCGACCGCGCCCGCACCGCAGAAGGAGCGACCCGATGAGGCATCAAAGCAGGAGAAGGCAGGGAAGTTCTGGGTGGATCTTTGTCATCGTCGCAGTAGTTCTCGTGGCGGCGATCGCAGTGGGCCTCGTTGTGTACAAGAGATCGTCCAACCACTCTCCGGCGCCTCTGCCGGCCAGCCTTCCGTCGGCATCCGGCGCTTACCTTGGTGTCTTCGCGAAAGGTGCTCCGGACTCATACTCCGGGATAAGCTCCTTCGCGAGTGCTACCGGATCCAGCCCGGATGTAGTCATGTACTACAGCGGATGGTATGTTCCATTTCCTACTGGCTTCGCTGACACCGCGGCCAACAATGGCGCGGTGCCGCTCGTACAGATGAACCCCGACGGCATCAGCCTCGCCGCGATCGCCGCAGGAAAGTATGACGGCTATCTGAGTGCGTACGCGGAAGCTGTCCGCGCCTATCGCCACCCTGTCATCATGAGCTTCGCCCACGAAATGAACGGGAACTGGTATACCTGGGGATACACCAGGACGTCCCCGAAGGTATTCGTGGCTGCGTGGCGCCATGTGGTCACGTTGTTCCGGGATTTCGGGGCCAAGAACGTGACCTGGCTGTGGACGGTGAACATCATAAACGACACCCTGAGCGGGAAGATCCCCAGTCCGGTCAGATGGTGGCCGGGCAGCCAGTACGTGAACTGGGTGGGGATCGATGGCTACTACCTCAAGCCATCGTGGCAGTTCGCTCCTCTCTTCGGGCCTACTATCGGCGTCATAAAGGGTTTGACCAGCGATCCGATACTCATAGCGGAGACGGGCGCGGTGCCTGCCGCGGGCCAGTCCGCGAAGATTTCTGATCTGTTCGCGGGCATCCGCACTTACGGGCTGCTCGGCTTCGTCTGGTACGACACCACGAACTCCGTCGGCGACCACTTCGGTATAAACGGCAGCCCTTCGGCGCTGGCCGCCTTCCGCAAGGGTGCCGCGACGTATCACCGGCCCGGGTCATGACCGGACGGCGGCATCGGGCCTTGCCAGGCATTCGTCCTGCTGCGGCAGACAGGGGGCCGTGCGGTCTTGGCTGACAGTCAGCGCTTGGGTCGACATCGCCAGAGCTCTTCCCGGAGCTTTGGCGTCCCCGCTTCTCGTGGCCTATGGACAAAGCTACGAGCAACGATCGTTATTGTCGTCCTTGCGATAGCAATCACCGTCGTCTTCGCCGTTCACTTGGAGGAACGGCCCCGGCAGGATACGCCTGCCGCCCTGCAGAGCGGGAACTCGGCCCTTCCCACCACTCCAGGCTCCTATATTGGCCTGTACGCTGACGGCGTCCCCTACTCGTACGGGGGAGTGGAGAAATTCACTTCATTTACTGACATAAAGCCTCAGATAACTTCGTATTACAGCGGATGGCTGGAGCCGTTCGATCTCAGGTTTGCCACAACAGCGTCCGAACGGGGCGCCGTGCCGCTGGTACAGATTGACCCTTCGGGCATCAGCCTTGCCGCAATTGCATCTGGCCAGTACGACGCTTACCTCATCGCGTACGCCAAAGCCGTTCGAGCGTACCGCCACCCGGTTATCCTAAGCTTCGGCCACGAGATGAACGGGTACTGGTATTCCTGGGGTTACCAGCACACGCCACCGGCCGTATTCGTGTCGGCTTGGCGACATATAGTAACCGTGTTCCGCATGCACGGAACTCGAAATGTAACCTGGCTGTGGACAATCAATATCATCCATAAACGGGCCAATGTCCCGTCTCCGAGACCTTGGTGGCCCGGCAGCTCTTATGTAACGTGGGTCGGGATCGACGGTTATTACGACAACACATCTTCCACTTTCTCTTCCCTATTCGGACCGACTAT
>JASHUI010000229.1:0-3400 GCA_030040095.1 Streptosporangiaceae bacterium
AGGACGTCATCCGCGACCTGGAGCGGGCCCGCGCCCGCACGCTCGGGCTGACCGACCTGGACGAGCCCACGCTGCTCGCCCAGCACGACCCGCTGATGAGCCCGCTGGTCTGGGACCTCGCGCACATCGGCCAGCAGGAGGAGCTCTGGCTGCTGCGCGGCGGCGATCCGTCCCGGCCGGGAATGCTGCCGCCCGACATCGATTCGCTGTACGACGCGTTCAAGCACAGGCGCGCCGACCGTCCGGCGCTGCCGTTGCTGCCCCCGGTCGAGGCGCGCGCCTACGACCACGAAGTTCGTGGCCGGGTTCTTGACGTGCTGGAGCACATCCCGAAGGACGACCTGTTCACCGCGGGCATGGTCGTGCAGCACGAGGAACAGCACGACGAGACGATGCTGGCCACGCTGCAGCTGCGGCAGGGGCCTGCGGTGCTGTTCAGCCGGCGTGAGCTGCCACCGGGTCGCCAGGTCGGTGCTGAGCGGGTCTTCATCCCTGGCGGGCCGTTCACGCTCGGCGTTGACGCGGTCACCGAACCGTTCTCGCTGGACAACGAACGGCCCGCGCACCAGGTCGGCGTCGAACCGTTCTGGATCGGCCGGGTGCCGGTGCGTAATGTCCAGTGGCTGGAATTCATCGCGGACGGCGGCTATCGCCGCCAGGACCTGTGGTCGGCGCGCGGCTGGGCGCACCGGGTCGAGGCCGGCCTGGACCGGCCGAAGTTCTGGACCGGCGACGGCACCCGGCGCCGGTTCGGGGTCGAGGAGGATCTGCCGGCCGACGAGCCGGTGCAGCACGTCTGCTACTTCGAGGCAGAGGCGTTCGCGGCCTGGTCCGGCGCCCGCCTGCCGACCGAGATCGAATGGGAGAAGGCCTGCGCCTGGGACCCGGCCGCGAACGCCCGGCGGAAGTGGCCGTGGGGGTCGGCCCCGCCCACCCCGGACCTGGCCAACCTGGGCGGCCTCGGGCTGCGGCCGGCGCCGGCCGGGGCGTACCCGCGGGGCGCGTCCGCCTACGGGGTCGAGCAGATGATCGGCGACGTGTGGGAGTGGACCTCGTCGGACTTCGCCCCGTGGCCGGGCTTCACCCCGATGATCTACCGCAACTACAGCGAGCCGTTCTTCGGCGGCGACTACAAGGTGCTGCGCGGCGGCTCGTGGGCGGTGGCCCCGTCCGCGATCCGGCCGTCGTTCCGGAACTGGGACCACCCGATCAGGAGGCAGATCTTCACCGGCGTGCGGCTGGCCTGGGACGCCTGACCGCCGTGACCCGCACTGCCAATCAGCTGCACCGCCAATCAGCCTGCACTGCCAATCAGCCTGCACTGCCAATCAGGAGGCGTGACCGATGCCAGTAGAGAACCGTGTCCAGGCCCATCCCGGCCGGTACCTCGATGCGCTGCGCGCGGATGTGCGGGCCGGCCTGACCTCGGTGCCGAAGACGCTGCCGCCGAAGTACTTCTACGACGCGCGCGGCAGTGAGCTATTCGACGAGATCACGCGGCTGCCGGAGTACTACCTGACCCGGGCTGAGACGTCGATCCTGCGGCGGTACGCCGCCGAGATCGCCGGGCTGTCGGGGTGCGTGTCGCTGGTCGAGCTGGGCAGCGGCACCTCGGCCAAGACGCGGCTGCTGCTGCACGCGCTGCGGGACGGCGGCACCCTGCGCGAGTTCGTGCCGTTCGATGTGGACCCGGTCGTGCTCGCCGAGGCCAGCGACGCGCTGGCGGCCGAGTACCCGGGGCTGCGCATCGCGCCGTTCGTCGGCGACTTCGAGCGGGACCTCGGCTCCATCCCGGCCGGCGGGCGCCGCACGATCGCGTTCATCGGCTCCACCATCGGCAACCTCGAGCCCGCCGCACGGGCGGCGTTCCTGGCCCAGGTCAGCGCCGCGTTGCGGCCGGGGGACACGTTCCTGCTGGGGATCGACCTGGTGAAGGACACGGGGCGGCTGCTGCGCGCCTATGACGATGCGGCCGGCGTGACCGCGCAGTTCAATCGGAACGTGCTGGTGGTCGTCAACCGGGAGCTCGACGCGGACTTCGCCGTCGAGGAATTCCAGCACGTCGCGATCTGGGATGCCGAGCACGAGTGGATCGAGATGCGGCTGCGGTCGGCCCGCCCGCAGCGGGTCAGCATCGGCGATCTCGACCTGGTGGTGTCGTTCGCCGCCGGGGAGGATCTGCGCACCGAGATCTCGGCCAAGTTCCGGCGCGAGGGCATCGAGGCCGAACTCGAAGCGGCCGGGATGCGGACGGTGCGGTTCTGGACCGATCCGGACGGCGACTTCGGCCTGCTGCTGGCCGAGCCGGGAACCCCGGCAACGAAGGCCTGAGGTCGCCCTGCGGCGGCGGCGGTCCTGGCCCCGTCCGCGGCGGGGTTCGCGGTAGGCTTTCCGGGCTATGGCTAAAGAGGTCGGCGTCATCGTGGAGTTGGCGCGAGGCAGCGCTCTCGACCGCAACCTGCGCGGCGACACGCCGCGGAGCGTGTCGAGCGGGCGGGTCGTGCTGGATCACCTCGCGGGGAACGAGAACGGGAGCCTCGGCCCGCCACCGGCGGGCCAGGTCGTCATGTCCGTGCTGTCGCCGGAGGCGCTGCGCAGGGACCCGCAGGCGGTTCAGGACAGCGTCGGCCAGGCCGATACCGGCGACGAGCCCCCGGTGATCATCGTCGAGGCGGCCGAGTACCTGCGCGAGGACGAGCTGGCCGCGGTGGTCGAGGCGGCCGACCTCGCCGACCGGACCGTGATCCTGCGCGTCCTGGCCGACGCCTGACGTGGCGCTCGCCGCCGGCCGGCACGCCGTGAGAGATCGGGGCGCCGTTCAGGACGATCGGGCCTGCGGGCGGGGCACTGGCGAGGGGGGAGCGCCTGTGCCCGCCCGCCCGCAGGCCGGCTCATGGGGCCGGGGTCACGGCTTCGTCGCCGCGGTCCAGTTGGTCGGGTAGTTCGACGGCAGCAGTCCGTTGCCGGGCTCGTCGGCGTTGGGCGCCGCCGGGACCCCGACGGCCCGCAGCAGGGCCTCGAAGTTCAGCCCGACCATGGTCGGGAACGGACCTCCGCCGCTGATGCCGCCCGCCGCGGGAAGCTGCGATTCCGCCGAGTTCCCGTCGGGCATCGCCCATCCGGTCTCGATTCCGTCGCCGCCGTCGAACATGCTGGCGATCACGGTCGAGGACGTCACGGTCTGGCCGACCTGGACGGACGGGGTCACGTCCTCGGCGACATAGACCATCAGGCCGGACGCCGGGCCGCTGGTGAGCCGGTAGGTGATCCAGCCGCCGCCGGGCCAGCCGGAGTTGGTCGCGGTCGCGTTGGTGATCACCGCGTTGCCCAGCGCGTAGACCGGGCCCGCCCCGCCGAAGTCGACGCCCATGTCGACCCGCTCGGGGATCAGCCCGGTGAC
>JASHUI010000230.1:0-15240 GCA_030040095.1 Streptosporangiaceae bacterium
GACCTGGCCCGCGCCTACCTCGACGCGTGCGGGCGCCGCCGCCCGGTGCTGCCGGTCCTGCTCCCCGGGGCCGCCTTCGCCGGGTACCGCAGGGGCGGCCACCTGACCCCGGATCACGCGGCCGGCCGGGTCACGTTCGCCCAGTTCCTGGCACGTCAGGCGCCGGGCTCGCCCCACGTATGCTGACGATCTGCCGCGGCCAGCGGCCGAAGGAGATGTCCGTGCCCTCCAGCGACGATGATCTTCTGGCCTTGCGCGCCCAGTGCACCCGATTCGTGCACGGACACGGGCCCGTCAACGTCGGCGAGCTGCTGGCGACCATCCCGGCCGATACGGCCGTCGACCGCTACGGCGATGGCGGCGTGGTGACCGAACTGGAGACGCAGGTCGCCGCGCTGCTCGGCAAGCCCGCCGCGGTGTTCCTGCCCAGCGGCACGATGGCGCAGCAGTCGGTGCTGCGGGTGCACGCCGACCGGCGGGGACGGCGCACGGTGGTCTTCCACCCCATGTGCCATCTGCAGCAGCACGAGAACCAGGCGTTCGAGCGGCTGCATCACCTGACCGGGCGCCCGGCCGGCGACCCGACCCGGCTCATCGGCCGGGACGACCTCGACGCGATCCGCGAGCCGGTCGCGGCGCTGCTGCTGGAACTGCCCCAGCGGGACCTGGGCGGCCAGCAGCCGGAGTGGGCGGACCTCGAGGCGCAGGTCGCGTGGGCCAGGAACCAGGGGGCCGCCGCGCACCTGGACGGCGCGCGGCTGTGGGAGTCGGCGGCCGGCTACGGCAGGCCGCCCGGCGAGATCGCCGCGCTGTTCGACACCGTCTACGTCTCGTTTTACAAGGGCCTCGGCGCCCTGCCCGGCTGCTGCGTCGCGGGCCCGGACGACGTGATGGCCGAGGTACGGGAGTGGCGCCTGCGGATGGGCGGCACCTTGTTCGGCCTGTGGGCCAACGCGGCATCGGCGCTGACCTGCCTGCGGCGGCGGCTGCCGCTGATGCCCGGCTACCTGAGCCACGCCCGGGCGGTCGCCAGCGCGCTGGCGGGCGTCCCGGGGGTCCACATCGTCCCGGATCCGCCGCAGGTCCCGATGATGCACCTGCTGCTCGCCACCGGCCAGGAGGAATTCGCCGTCGCTGCCCGGCGGCTGGCCGCCGAGCAGCAGGTCTGGACCTGGCCGAAGGCCATGACCACGCCGGATCCGCGCGTGCAGCGGGTGGAGCTCGCGGTGGGCGACGCGACCTGCGCCCTGGACCCGGCGCAGATCCGCGAGGTCGTCGCCGTCCTGGCCGGCGCCGGCGCCGCGCGGAAGATCCTCTCGCCCTGACGGCGCCGTTCTCCCGGGCACCGGCCGCGGCGCGGTTAGCGCGCGGCCGCCCGGCCGGGCGCCAGCCGGTAGGTACGCCCTTCGATCCCCCACTCGCCGAACGGAGGTCGCAGCCCCGCGTCCATGGCCCGCAGCGTCGGCCGGCCGATGTGCGCGTACACCAGGCGCCCGACGCCGCGGGCGGCCGCGTCCGCCGCCACCTGAAGGACGCAGGCGTGACCGCCCACCCCGCCGCGGAACCGGATCGGCCGGTTCCACCCGGCGGCCTCGGCGAACATCAGGTCGGCGTCGCCGGCCCAGTCGGGGAAGCGCCAGAATTCGGGCGCCCACGCGGCCGTCCGGCGTCCCGCGCTGATCAGGTAGCCGTAGGCCGGATGCGAGGTGTGCTCGACCGGGAACGGCCGGACGGCCAGGCCGCGACCGGTGTACTCGGCGGCGGCCGGATCCGCCATGCCCCGAGCGCGGGCCAGGCGACGCAGGGCCGCGCGCAGTTCCGCCTGTTCGTCGGTGACCAGCCAGGCTGCCGCGCCCTCCGGCGGCTCGGCGCCGGGCCCGCCGTCGATGGCCACCGTCGTGTCCGCGCACCGGACCAGCAGGCCGGCCGGCGCGTACCGGGGAGAGTTCATCGCGCCGACGCCCAGCAGGGTCAGCCGCAGCCCTCGTCCCGCCATGCCAGGACCCCCTGCCTCCGATATCGCCGGACCCCCCGCCTCTACTATCGACTGTGACCGATATCCGTAGCCGGCGGTGCCCCCGCACCCCGGCCCGGATCAGACCGGGACGTAAGACCCTTCACCCGCGATCCCGGTCCAGCAGACGATGGGCAGTGACATCACAGCCAGCACTTTTCAGGCGGAGGATGGTGGGGGACATGGCGACGGTTGACAGCTGGCCGGTTGAGGTCTCACTTCGCGAGGAAGACCGAGAGACGCGGGCCGAGGCTCGCCTGATCAAGGAGGGCATCGGCGTGGTGGGCCACGGCGTGGCCCGCCGTAACCCCGATGACCTCGAGGTCACGCAGATCGGCGAGGAGATCGCGGCGGCGCGGGCCCTGTCCGATCTTGCTCACCGACTGCTCAGCTCGGCGGCGGGCCACATCGAGGGCATCACGCACCAGCGCGCGCACCTGCATCTGTAAGTGATCCCCGGCCCTCCGGCGAGGGGCAGCTGATCCGGGCCGGCCGAAGCCCTGAATTGTTCGACGTGCACGGAGGGGGTTCGCCATGGCCGCCGAGACGGTGTCCCTGGAGGTGGTTGGGGTCGAAAGGCCGGACGACGCGAGCGTCATCATCGGCCAGGCCCACTTCATCAAGACCGTGGAGGACCTGCACGAGACGCTGGCCGGGGCGACTCCCGGGCTGCGGTTCGGCATCGCGTTCTGCGAGGCGTCCCAGTCCCGGCTGGTGCGGAGGTCGGGCAATGACGACGAGCTGACGGCCGCCGCCGCCGAGAACGCCCGCCGGATCGGCGCCGGGCACTCGTTCGTGGTCCTGCTACGCAACGGGTTCCCGATCAACGTGCTGAACCAGCTGAAGATGGTGCCGGAGGTATGCATGATCTTCTGCGCGACCGCCAATCCCGTCGCGGTCCTCGTGGCGGCGGCCGACGCGGGCCGCGGGATCACGGGCGTGATCGACGGATCACCGCCGGTCGGTGTCGAGACCGCCGCGGACGTGGCGGCCCGTCATCAGCTGCTGCGTGACCTCGGCTACAAGCTCTGACGGCGGTCCTGCTGGTCCTGCGTGCGCAGCTCGGCCTCGAGCAGCAGCTCATGGGCGCGCCTGGCCGCGTCGGCGGCAGGCCGCCGCCCGGGTTCCGCCGTCGGGAAGTCCTCCAGCCCGCGGGACAGGATGCGGACCGCGTCGGCCAGTGCCGTCACCTGCCTCTCCAGCGCGCTCACGCGCTCTTCCAGGACCATCACCGATGGTTGCTGGTAGTGCCCGCCGATCTGCCTGTCCATCGGCCTGCTCCCTTCGTCGGGCCAACCGCCTACCTCAGGCCAGCACAGACGGGCCACGACGGGCAGGGCCCAAGGACCTCGCGGTCGTCACCGTAGGTCACCGTCAGCCGGGCCCGGCCGCTACTGGCGGGCGGTGCCGGTCCCGGTGGCGGCCGCTACCGGCAGGACGATCGCCGACGGATGCCCGGGATCGTGCAGGACCTGCTGGTCCGCGGCGAACAGCGCGAGCCCGGTGCCGAGCGGCTCGCCGCTGCCGAGGTTGCGCGCGTACCTGGGGTGCGCACCGCTGGAGACCTGAAGCCGGAGCCGGTGCCCGCGGCGGAACCGGTGTGCTGTCGGCCACAGCGGCAACCGCAGCCGGATCGCGCCGTCCGGCTCGGGCGCCGGGCGGCCCGGGGCCAGCCGCACCAGCGCGTCGCAGATGTTGACCGAGACGCCGGCCGGGTCCACGTCGCACAGCCGGGCGAAGAAGTCGGTGTGCTCCCGGCTGGACCGCACGAACAGCTCGGCAGAGGTCTCGCCGATGACCTCCAGGTCGGCCGGCAGCGGCTGGCTGGTGTAGGTCAGGACGTCGGGGCGCGCCTCCAGGACCCGGTTGTCCACCCGGGCCTGGCCGGACAGGCCGACGGGCCCGCCCAGGCTGGGCGTCGGGTCGGCCGGGTCGTACCGGTAGCGGTCCGGCTCGCCGGGAGCCGGCGGATCGGGGGCGAGGGCCCGTCCGGGCTGCAGGTGCCAGCGCTGCGCGTGGGTCTGCGGCGGCCAGGACGGGAGCTCGCGCCACTCCTCGGCGCCGGTCACGAAGATCCGCACCGGCCGCTCTCGCAGCTCGCTTCGGTCGTCGAGCAACTGGGCGCGCAGCCAGGCGATCGAGTCGCGGGCCCAGGCGGCGACCGCCTGCTGGTCCGCGTGCCGCCACGGGCCGATGGTCAGGAACGGCTCCTGCCCGGCGCCGCGCAGCGCGGCGTAGTCTCGCAGCTGCAGCGGCAGGAAGATGTCGTTCCAGCCGGTGACCATGCTGACCGGGGCGGTCACGCGGTCCAGCGTGCCGTCGAACCGGCGTCCCTTCCAGTAGTCGTCGTCGACCCCGTTGTGAGCCAGCCACTCCTGGTAGTACGCGACCTGATGGCCGGTGGTCAGCCGGTCGAGGTCACGCAGCGGCAGATGGTCCCACAGCGGCCGGAGCCTGCGCTCGGACCGGGTCCGCCGGGCGAGGCCCAGCCGCTGCTCCTGCGTGGCGACCTGGACCACCCAGGTCAGCGCCGTCTCCAGGTAGAACGCCTCGCCCGCGTAGAACGCGGACCGGAAATCGGACGTGGTCACCTGGGCCGCGATGGCCTTGAGGTCCGGCCCGGCGTCGGCCGCGATCGCCCACTGGACCATGCCCAGGTAGCTGGGCCCGGTGGTGCCGAACGCGCCCGGGTACCAGGGCTGCTCGCGCAGCCACTGAACCGTGGCCAGGCCGTCGTCCCGCTCGTCCGACCCGAAAGGGTCGAGGACGCCGCCCGAGCCGAACGTCCCGCGGCAGCTCTGGACCAGGACCTGGAACCCGCGCTCGGCCAGCACGCGGCCGAACAGGAGGCCCCAGACTCCGCGCCGCCCGTAGGGTGAGCGGACCAGCACCAGCGGCGCCCGCCCGTCCCCGTCCGGGTGGTATCGGTCGGCGAGCAGTTCCACCCCGTCTGCCATCGGGATCCGCAGGTCTCGCTCGACCCGCACGGCTCGACTCGGCGCGGGCGGGAGCTTCATCGCTCGCTCGAAGAAGCGACTGGCGATCGTCATGGAGCGCACTCCTTGCCGGTTTTGCCCGCATCAGCGTAACCCGCGGCGGATGGGCTCCCGGAGCGGCCCCGACATGCGGCCCTGGCGAGGTGTCCTCCGCAACGGCGAGCGGCCGCGCCCGGCCGGGGCGCCTGCGGCGCGGGGCGGCCGTCTTCTGAGAGGCTGGGGACATGGCTGGGAGTTCCGGGCGGCGCCTCGTCCTGCTGCGGCACGCGAAGTCCGCCTGGCCCGACGTTCCGGATCGGGAGCGGCCGCTGGCTCCGCGCGGGCAGCGTGACGCCGCGGCCGCCGGGCGCTGGCTGCGCAAATCCGGTTGCGTCCCCGACCGGGTGGTGTGCTCGACGGCCCGGCGGGCCCGCGAGACCTGGGACCTCGCCGCCGACAAGCTGCGCGCGCAACCTCAGGTCGCGTTCGAGCAGCGGGTCTACGGGGCCAGCGCCGAGGAACTCCTCGCGCTGGCCCGCACGACGCCGTCGCAAGCCCGCACCCTGCTGATCGTCGGGCACGACCCGGCCATGCACGAACTCACGCTGGAACTGGCCGGCGCGGAGCCGGGCGGACAGTCCGATGCGCTCGGCCGGGCCCGGCTCAAGTTCCCGACGGCGGCGATCGCGGTGCTGGCGTTCACCGGGCCGTGGGGCAAGCTGACCGCCGGGCAAGCCCGGCTGGCCGAATTCGTCACTCCGGCCGAGTACCTCCCCGGGCACCGCGACCAGGCCTGAGCCGTCGCGGGGCCGAAACCACGGCCGCGGCCAGCGGGGGAGCCCTGCGTCCGGTTACCGCTCCTCGGCGCCGAGGTCGGCCACGACCTCGGCCACGCTGGGCGTGACGCCGTGGCGGCGCCTGATGACGTCGGCGATCAGGCCGGTCCACCCGGTCTGGTGTGAGGCTCCCAGCCCGGCCCCGTTGTCGCCGTGGAAGTACTCGCTGAATACCAGGTTGTCCCGCCAGGCCGGGTCGTCCTGCAGCCGCGAGACCCCGCCGAAGCAGGGCCGGCGTCCGTCGGGACCGGTCACGAAGATCGAGATCAACCGGTCCTGCAGGTCGGCGGCGATCAGGTCGAGCGTGAGCTTGCGCCCCGACCCGGTCGGGTATTCGACCGTCAGGTCGTCGCCGAAGAACCCGTGGTAGCGCTCCAGCATGCTGATCACCAGGTAGTTCAGCGGGAACCAGATCGGCCCGCGCCAGTTGGAATTCCCGCCGAACATCGGCGTGGTCGACTCGGCGGGCTCGTAGTCGATCGTCGCCCGTACCCCCTCCACGTCCAGCTCGTAGGGATGCGAGCGGTGGTAGGCGGACACGGCCCGCAGGCCGTGCGGCGACAAGAACTCCGTCTCGTCGAAGAGCCTGGCCAGCAGCCGCAACAGCCGTCCCGGCCCGGCCACGCTCAGCAGCATCCGCTGCCGCCCCGGGGCGCCCCGCAGCGCCCCGGCCTCGGCCAGGCGCGCCGGGTCGCCCATCAAGCGCGCGTCCATCAGGGCGGCGAACCGCTTGCGCATCGCCAGCGCGTGCCGCAGCCCGCCCTCGTCGACCACCCCGACGGCCAGGGCGGGGATCATCGCCACCATCGAATGGACCTTGACCGGCACGGCCGTCCCGCCCGGGGTGAGCAGCTGGTCGTAGTACATCCCGTCGGCCTCGTCCCAGAGGCCCTGGTTGTCGATCGCGTCGCGGATGGCCGCGAAGTGCTCGAGGAACTTCAGCACCAGGTCGGTCACGGGCCGCCGGCCGGACCGGTTCAGGATCACCGCGATCTGCCCCATGGCCATGGCGTAGAACCCCATCCAGCCCGTGGCGTCGGACTGCTCGAGGGTGCCGGCGACCGGCAGGTGGGAGCGGTCGAGCGGGCCGATGTTGTCCAGGCCGAGGAAGCCGCCCTCGAACAGGTTGTTGCCCTGGGCGTCTTCCCTGTTCACCCACCAGGTGAAGTTGACCAGCAGCTTGTCGAAGACGCGGCTCAGGAAGTCGAGGTCGCGGCCGCCGTCCACGGCGAACACCTCCAGCGCGGCCCAGGCCTGCACCGGCGGGTTCACGTCGGAGAAGTCCCACTCATAGGCCGGCAGCGCCCCGTCGGCGTGCTGGAACCATTCCCGGCACAGCAGGACCAGCTGGTACTTGGCGAAAGCCGGGTCGACGTGGGCCAGCGCCACGCAGTGGAAGGCCAGGTCCCAGGCGGCGAACCAGGGATACTCCCACTTGTCCGGCATCGACATGATGTCGAAGGCGTCGAAGCTGCGCCACCGGCCGTTGCGGATCGTCCCGCGGCCGGGGGGCGGCGGCGGCTCGGCCGGGTCGCCGTCCAGCCAGCGCGACACGTCGTAGTAGTACAGCTGCTTGCTCCACAGCAGGCCGGCGAAGGCCTGGCGCATCACCGCCGCCTCGTCCGCCGACGCCTCGCGCGGGGTCAGCTCGGCGTAGAACTCGTCCGCCTCCGCCCGCCGCGCCGCGACGACCCGGTCGAAGTCGGCGCCGAGGGCGATGGCGGGATCGGGACCCGTGCCCGCGGGACGCAGCCGCAGCCGCAGCTCCGCGGCCTGGCCCGGCGCGACCCGGACCCGGTACCAGAACGCGCACTTGGTGCCGGTCCGGCCGGGATTGACGGTCGCGGCGCCGTCCACCACGTGGTCGTTGATGCCGTCCTTGGGGTAGGCCGTGACCGGCTCCGCGCCGAACAGCCGCGCGACATTCGTCTCGTTCTCGCAGAACAGCACCTCCGGCAGCGCGCCGTCCGGCCCGGCCCCCGCGACCAGCTCGAGCTCGCCGCAGAACGGGTGGCCGACGCTGACCGCCGCCGCGCCGCGGGGCGGCACGGCGGCCTCGGTCAGGACGGGGCGGGCCGCGCCCTCCGCCCACGACCACGTGTTGCGGAACCACGCCGTGGGCAGGACGTGCAGCACGGCCTCGTCCGGGCCCGCGTTCGTCGCCCGCACCGCCATCAGGATGTCGTCCGGCCCGTCCTTCGCGTAGTGCACCTCGACCACCCAGTACCGGCCGTCATCGAACACCCCGGTGTCCATCAGCTCGTACTCCGGCTCATGCCGATCGCGAGCCCCGTTGACCTCGATCAGGTCCCGGTAGGGGAACTCGGCCTGCGGGTAGTGGTAGCGCCACCGGTTCCAGACGTGGCTGGGCACCGCGTCCAGGTACCACCAGTACTCCTTGACGTCCTCCCCGTGGTTGCCCTGCTCGCTGGTCAGGCCGAAGGCCCGCTCCTTCAGGATCGGGTCCCGCCCGTTCCACAGCGCCAGCGCCAGGCACAGCCGCTGCTCCACGTCGCAGAACCCGGCCAGCCCGTCCTCGCCCCACCGGTAGGCCCGGGACCTGGCCTGGTCGTGCGGCAGGTAATCCCAGGCCTGGCCGTCGGGACTGTAATCCTCCCGGACCGTGCCCCACTGCCGCTCGCTGACATACGGTCCCCACCGGTACCACTCGCCGGCCTGGCGCAGCCCGTCCTCCAGGTGCCCGAAGTCGGCCACGCGCTCACGCTCAGCAGCCATGCGTCACATTCTGACGGGCCCGCGACGCCGGGAAGGGGAGGGGGGCCGGGACATGCGCCCCGGGCCGGCCGGCCTGGACTGACGGCGGGCCAGGCTGCAGGATCGGGGAGGGCGCCGTCGCTGGGACGCGCCCGCGGCCCCGAGGAGGCATGGCGCGCATGACCGAGCTGAAGGCGGAGGCGGACCCGGCCGACGTGGGTTTCGACCCGGCGCGGCTGGACCGGGTCGACCGGCATTTCCGGCGGTACGTGGACGACGGCCGGCTGCCCGGGTGGCTGATCACGGTGAGCAGGCGGGGCCGGCTCGCCCACGTCTCCAGCTATGGCTCGCGGGACCTGGAGGGCGGGCTGCCGGTCGAGACCGACACCCTCTGGCGCATCTACTCGATGACCAAGCCGGTCACCTCGGTCGCGGCGATGATGCTGTACGAGGAGGGCGCGTTCGAGCTGCATGACCCGGTGAGCCGGTTCGTCCCGTCGTTCTCCGACGTCCGCGTGTACACCGGGGGCTCCGACCTGAAGCCGGTGACGGTGCCCGCCATCGAGCCGGTGCGGGTCTGGCACCTGCTGACGCACACCTCCGGACTGACCTACGGCTTTCACCGGGCCCACCCGGTCGACGCGCGGTACCGCGAGGCCGGCTTCGACATCGGCTGGCCGCGCGGCCTGGACCTGGCCCAGTGCTGTGACATCCTGGCGGGCCAGCCGCTGCTGTTCCAGCCGGGCGCCGAATGGAACTACTCGGTGGCGACCGACGTGCTCGGCCGCGTGGTCGAGGTGATCTCGGGCCAGCGCCTCGACGAGTTCCTGGCTGAACGGATCTTCGGCCCGCTGGGCATGACCGACACCGCGTTCTGGGTCGACGAGGCCGACCGGGGCCGGCTGGCCGCGCTGTACACGCCGTCCCCCGACCCGGCCCGCGGTCCGCTCCGGATCGACGAGATGGGCCGGATCGCCCATCACCCGCCGAGGATGCTCAGCGGCGGCGGCGGCCTGATCTCGACCGCGGCCGACTACCACAGGTTCACCCAGATGCTGCTGGACCGGCCGGGCAGCCCGGCCGGAGAGCTGGACGGCGCGCGCCTGCTCGGCCAGCGGACCGTCGGCTACATGACCCGCAACCACCTGCCGGGCGGAGCCGACCTGGAGAGCTTCGGCCGCCCGCTGAACGCCGAGGCTCCGCTGCGCGGGGTCGGCTTCGGCCTTGGCGTCGCCGTGGTCATCGACGCCGCGGCGGCCAAGACGCTCGGCTCCGAGGGCGAGTACAACTGGGGCGGCCTGGCGTCCACCGCGTTCTGGGTGGACCCGGCCGAGGAGCTGACCGTGTGCTTCTTCACCCAGCTGATGCCGTCGAGCGCGTACCGGATCCGGCCCCAGCTGCGCCAGCTTGTCTACCAGGCGCTGGCCGGCTGACCGGGGCTAGGCGCCCGAGTCCCGCATCCCGCGCGCGGCCGCGGACTCCTTCCTGACCTCCCGCAGCCGGTACCCGACGAAGCCGGCCAGGGCCAGGACCACGAGGACGACGATCACGTAGCCGCCGATCGAGACGTCGTGCGAGATGCTGTGCCAGGCCCCGCCGAGTTCGTATCCGATCAGCGAGAACGCGACGGCATACACCACGGTGCCCGCCAGGCTGAGCAGGCCGAACTGCGGCGCGGGCACCTCCACGAGGCCCGCGACGATCGACGTGAAGGCACGAATGACCGGCAGCATCCGGCCGACCGCCACCGTCCAGGCGCCCCGGCCCGCGAAGAACCGCTCGGCCCGGTCGATGTCCTTGCGGGTGACCAGGGCGTACTTCCCGAGTCGCTCGACCAGGGGCCGCTCACCGATCCGCCCGACCCCGTAGGAGGCGTACGAGCCCGCGAGCTCGGCGAGCGAACCGATGATGATCACCAGGACGAGGTTGAGGTGGCCCTGGTAGGCCAGCACGCCGGCGAAGCCGAAGGTGATCTCCGAGGAGATCGGGATGCAGCATGCCTCGAGGAAGCCGAAGACGATGAGCGCCGCGTAGCCCGCGTGCGTCAGGAAGCTCTCCATGGGCACCTGTTCTACCGCATCGGGCCGGGTGGGAATGACCCCAACCGCCGGTCAGGAAGCCTCCCAGTTGTCGGGGTCCGCGGTGAACAGCGGCGCGGTCGCCGTGGAGACCGGCACGGCCGCCGGGCTGACGAACGTGCTGCCGCCCGGCCCGGCCTCGACGGCGTCGCCCAGCGCGCTGCCCTGCAGGTACCTGTCCCACGGCAGGAACCACTGGGTCCAGCCGTTGTCGAAGGTGCCGGCCCGCGGGCTCCCGGTGATCGTCACCGGGTCCCCGGGGACCTCCATGTTGTAGTAGATCTCCGCGTCGGCGGGCGGCATGTTCACGCAGCCGTGGCTGACGTTGGTGAAACCCTGCTCGCCGACCGACCAGTAGGCGTCGTGCAGGTAGTCGCCGGACCAGGTGAACCGGACCGACCAGGGCACCGGCAGGCTGTACCCGGGCCCGGTCATGATCACCGGGTTGGCCTTGTCGATGGTCAGGTAGGTGCCGTTGGGCGTGTCGTCGCCTGGCCGCCCGGTACTGATCGGCCAGTGGTCGATCAGCACCCCGTTGCTGTACAGGTTCATGTAGTGCGTGGCGGTGCTGGCCACCACGATCAGCGACGAGCCGATCGTGAACGACTGGGTCAGGGTGTGGTCGCCGTACACCCCGGGGGCGCCCTCGACCCCGTTCAGGTGCCCGGTGAAGCTCACCTGGGTGTGCGGCGGCCAGTAGCTCTCCGGCCGGAAGTACGCGCAGACCGGCGCCATGTTGCACGGGTCGTCCCAGTACCAGGACCCCACGACGGGCGTGGAGGTGGTCACCTGCAGGGCGCGTTCCACCGCCGCCTTGTCGGTGATCTGCTGGCTGAAGTACAGGATGATCGGCATGCCGACGCCGTAGGTCGCGCCCTGCGCCTCGTAGATCTGCGTCGAGAAGGTCTGCGACGGGGTGAAGGTCTTGAACGCCGAGGTCTGCGTCACGGTCTTGCCGGAGGTGCCTGCCGCCCTCGTGCCGGCCGCCTTGGCGACGACCGTGTAGCTCTGCGACACGTCCAGCGCCCAGGTGCTATGCCACACCGTGCGCGCGGCGTTCATGGACCCGGTGACCTGGTCGCCGCCGGTGGTCACGCTGACGTTGCTGAGCTTGCCGTGGTCGGCCCTGACCGTGATGCCCTGGCCGGGCGCGGTGTCGGTGCTGCGGTTGCCCGGCGTGATGGACACGGCCAGGCCGCCGGCCGCCGGGTTCCCGGAGCGGTTGCCGCCCGGGGTGCTGCTTGCGCCGGAGCAGGCCGTGATGACCAGGCCCAGCGCGCCGCAGAGCGCCACCGCGGCCATCCAGCGGAACCTGCGTGCGGCTGACGGGCCGGTTGCGCCCACGTCGGAACCTCCCAGTGCGGTTTCCTGACGGCTCATGTGCCTGCCTGCCGGCCAAGGCTCAATGCTCGGATCGCGGCGCGGCCGCCGGGCCGCCATCACCTGGGGTGCCCGCCACGGCACCGGACCGGTCGCGCCTGGGGTTGCCGTCCCAGCGTAGTCCGGCCTGGCCAGCCGGACGAACCCGCAGGCGAGGAATTCTTCTCGTTCGCGGCAGCGCGATCGCGGCGGACAGGGCGGCGATCCCCACCGCGATCCACATGACGTAGTCGCCGAGCCGGTCGTAGAGCGTCCGGGCCGAGGCCGGGGGGAGTCCGAGCCGGACCAGCGCGACCCCGCGGAACGCCGAGCCCTTCCACTCCAGCAGCCGGCCGCGGGGATCGAACGCCACCGAGTCGCCGGTCAGCGCCGCCTGCACCACCGGCCGCCCGGTCTCGGCCGCCCGCAGCGCGCCGAGCGCCGCGTGCTGGGCCTGGATCCACTCCCAGCTCGCCTGCCAGGTGGAGTCCGAGGTCTGGTAGACGATCAGCTGGGCGCCGTGATCGGTGTCCACCCGCGACATGTCGGGGAACGCGGACTCGAAGCAGATGAGCACGCCGATGGTCAGCGGGCTGCCGTCCGGCAGGGTGGCGCGCAGCACGTGCGCCCCGTTCCCCGGGGTCATGTTCTCCTGCGCGGCCTTGCTGATCTTGGTGAGCCAGCCGAGCTCGCCCCGGAACGGTATGTACTCCCCGAACGGGACCAGCCGCGTCTTGACGTACCGGCCGTCGATGCCGTTGCCGCCGATCAGCAGCGCCACCTTGGAGTGGTTGCCGTTGACGATCGAATCCTGGTTCACCAGCAGCTGCGCCCGGTCGGCCACCGACAGCGCCTCCAGCCGGCGAAGCTGCCGGGCCGAGCTGGGCAGGCTCAGGTCCACGGCCACGCTGCTCTCGCCCCAGACGATCAGGTCGGCGTGGTCGGGGCCCAGCCCGGCCGACAGCCGCTCGCTGGCGTCGGAGGCGAGCCTGGAGTTGCGCACCACGCCCGGCTGGACCAGCGCGATCGTGACGTGCCGGGTGACCGGCGAGGGCGAGGTCAGCGCGAACGCGACCGGGCCCGCCGCGACCGCGACGATCGCCCCGGCCGCACCGATGAGCCGGACCGGCACCCGGGGCGCGGCCACCGCGATCAAGATCCCCGTATTGGCCGCGACCAGGGCGAAGCTGACCAGCCAGATGCCGCCGATCGCGGCCAGGGCCAGGATCGCCGGATGCTGCCACTGGCTGGCGCCGTACACCGCCCACGGCCCGCCGAACCCCTGCCAGGAGCGGGCCCAGTCGGCCACCACCCACCAGCTCGGCACGACCACGATGGCGGCCAGCGCGCGGCGCGGGGTGACCGGCGCCCTGAGCAGGCGCCAGGTCGCGGCGCCGAACCCGGTCCACAACGCGCCGATGACCACCACGACGAGCAGCAGCCCGGGGCCCAGGTTGGGCGTCAGCCAGTACAGCGAGGCGAGCAGGAAGCCGGCGCCGAACCACCAGCCGCGTACCGCCGCCTCGCGTGCCGACGGGGCCGCGCGCATCAGCAGCATGCCCGGGACCAGGCCGAACCAGGCCAGGAATTCCAGGTTCGGGGCCGGGAACGCCAACGCCGGCAGCGCACCGGCGACGAGCGCCGCATAGCGGGCCGGCTTGGCGAACGCGCGCCAGAATGCCACGTTTCCTATTGTGCGGCCGGGCCCGAGGTGCCGACGTCGGTCTCGGCTAAGCCCGTCGCGAGGACCGCCGTTCCGCGATCTCGAGGCCGATCGCCCAGGCGAGCGCGGCGACCGCCAGCGCGCTGAGCACGATCTCCGGCCACCCGCCCAGCCGCTCGGCCAGCGTCGCGCTGGTCAGCAGCGGCACCCGGGCCTCGAGCACGGTCCGCTCCCAGGTCCGGCTGGTCACGATCGGAGCCCCGTCCGGGGCGATGATCGCGCTGACCCCGGTCGTGCCCGCGACCACCATGGCCCGGTCGAACTCGATCGCGCGGACGCGGGCCATGGCCAGCTGCTGCAGGGTCTCGCCAAGCTGGCCGTCGACCTCGAAATCGGCGTCGTTGGTCTGCTCGCTGAGCAGGTTCGCCCCGGCGCTCACCTCCGAGGCGACCAGGTTGTCGAAGCCGACCTCGTAGCAGATCACGTCGCCCAGCCTGATCTTCCCGATCCGGAACACCACCGCGCGGTGCCCGGCCGTGAAGTTCACCGGCTGCAGCGAGGGCAGCGAGCTGAACGACGAGATGAGCCCGCGGAACGGTATGTACTCCCCGAACGGCACCAGCTGGCGCTTGACGTAGATCGCGACCGGCCCGCGGCCCGGCAGCCACAGCTGCCCGGCGTTGCGCAGCGGGTTCTGCAGCACCGCGCCGACGAGCAGCGGACGGTTGATCGCGGCGACCGCGTCCGCGATCGTCGCGTAGATCTGCGGGTACAGGCCGGGATCGAGATCGGTCGAGTTCTCCGGCCAGATCACGAGGTCCGGGGCGGGCCGTGAGCCGGCCCTGACCTGGGCGGCGAACTGCTCGGTCGCGGCGGCATGATTGTCGGTCACGGTCGTTTGCCGCTCCAGCTTGGCCAGCGTCCTCGAGTGCGGGACGTTGCCCTGTACCGCGGCGACCTCCGCGGTAGGGCCGCCGGGGCCCGGCATTCCCGAGGGGAGCAGCGCGCCGGCCAGGGTCAGGCCGGCGGCGCCCGCGAAGGCGAGAGCCGGGACCACGCGATCCCGCAGCGCTGGCCGGCCCGGGCCGATCAGCAGCCAGGCCAGCGTGGTCCCGGCCAGAGCGACCAGGAAGGTCAGCAGCGGCGGCCCGCCGACAGCCACCCAGCGGACGGTCGGCGCCTGGGCCTGGCTCATGGCCAGCCGGCCCCAGGGAAAGGCGTAGGGCCACCGGTCCCGGAACGCCTCCACGCCCACCCACCAGCACGCGACCGCCACCGGCCAGGCCGGGAGCCGCAGCATCAGCCGCTGGCCGACGCAGAACACCGCGAAGATCACGGCCTCGGCGATGGCCAGCGCGGCCCACGCGTACCAGGCCAGGTTGATCAGCCACGAGATCAGCGGGACGAAGAACGCCAGGCCGAAGCAGAGCCCGACAAGGAACGAGCCCCGAAGGCTCCGGCGCCAGAGCGCGACCACGAGCAGCGCCGGGCCCGCCGCCGCGAACGGCCAGATGCCGACGGGCGGGAACGCGGCTGCGAGAGCCAGCCCGCCGGCCACCGCCACCGGCACGGCCAGCGCCAGGCGCAGGCCGCCGGTCCG
>JASHUI010000231.1:0-12391 GCA_030040095.1 Streptosporangiaceae bacterium
TGCCGCGCGGCCAGCGTCGCCGGCGGTGACCCGGCGGGGCGAGTCGGGGCGTACCGTCCCGCGAGCTTGATCGTCGGACGCAACCCGGCGGCCAGCGTCGGCTGGCTCGGGCTGGTCATGGCCGCGACGGGAACGGGGCCGTTCGGAACGCCCGGGCCGACGGCGGGCGGGCGGATCGTCGGGCTTGGGCGAGGACCGCCCGCCCGTCAGGTACGAGATCCACTCGTAGTCGGCGTCGTCCCCGGAACCGCCGGCCCCCTGGCCCCACTCCTGCCGGAAGTCGTCTGTGGACTGGCGTCCCGGCGCGGGCGGAGCCCACTGCTCCGCGACCGCCTGCGCGGTCCGCCCGGCGGGCCGGTCCGGCGCCGAGGCCGACCACCCTCCCGCATCGGGCTCCTGCCAGCCGCCGTCCTGCCAGCCCTGGTCCTGCCAGGAGTCGACGCCGCTATCCGGCGACCAACCCGCGTCGGACGTGGCATAGGCCGACCGCTCGTCCTGCTGTGCCTGCGGCCATCGGCTGCTCATGAACTGAGTTACCCCTGACACTGACGCGGCTGTGTTCGGCCTAGCGAGATCACTACATCATGCGGCAAGATCCGCACCGTTCGCCACATCATTGGCCGTGTTCGCAGGTCGTGGCGTCGTCGGTGGACCAGCGCCGACGGCTCTTGCGGCACCCGACCATGACGACGGATGATCCGGGTAGCAGGCACTACGGAGGCTGCCGTGGAGAACCGCTACGCCGCGCTCGTCCGAGGCCCTTCGGCGCTCTTCCCACGGGGCTATCTCTGGCTGATCCCGGTCTGGTACGCGGCCCTGGTCGCCCTGATCGAATACAAGGGCAAGCCGCCGTCGTGGTACTTGCCGCTGGCGGTCGGCGCCCTGTTGTTAGCGGCTCTCACGCTCACGGCGGTGCTCTCGACGATCAGGAACAACGCCTTCCTGGCCAACGAGGACGGCATCTGGCTGGGCCTGAGGGGCGGTGCGCGACGGCGGTTCGGGCCGCGGCGGCGCGGCCATCAGCACCTGCCGTGGGCGGAGATGCGCCAGCTCACGATCGCCTCCCGGCACTACGGTGCCCGGCTGGAGGTGTTTCCCGCGGGCGGTGTGCCCTCCAATCTCGGCCGCGTCGGGTGGCGGATCGCCGCGGCGGGCGTCACCGTGCTCATCCCCGCGGCCTACCTGTTCCGGTCGCCGGGCCTGCTGCGCCCGCGCTCGGACCCGCTCCGGTACCGGATCCCGCTCTACGACGTCACCCCCGAGCAGCTGCGCATGGCGCTGGAGCCGCTCGCGCCGCCGACCGTGACCATCGTCATGGTGCCGCGGTGGCGTACCCGGGCCCTGCGGCGGCTGGGGCGGCTGCGCCGCTCGCGGCTGACCACGGCGGCCTGACGCCGCGCCGACGACCGGCCCGACCAGCCCCGACCAGACCAAGCCAGACCCGACCAGACCCCGAGACCCCGCGCCGGCTGCTAGTCCGGCAGCGCCCGGGACCTGAGCGCGCGCTGCACCATGTCCCTGGCCTCGATGAGGAGGCGGGCCAGCCCCGGATCGGGGTTCTCCGCGGCCAGGAACGCGTCGACCTGCCGGACCAGCTCGGGCGACGCGGCGTGGTACGGGAACAACGCATGGCCGAGCAGGATCCGCAGGTGCTCGGCTCGCGACGACCATATGGTCGGCAGGACGGCCAGGTAACGCTCGGCGTAGGGGGCCAGCAGCTCCGCCTGGTCGGGCTGGGCGAAGCCGCGGGAGACCTCGTCGACGCCCTGCGCGCCGAGATCCTGGCTGTCGGCCAGCAACGCCCACGCCGCGGCCTTGTGTGCGGCGTCGGGCATCGCGGCGCGGCTGGCGGCGGCGTGCCGCCGGCCCGCGATGGTCGGGTCGCGTTCCAGCTCGGCGTCGATCTCCGCGTCACCGGCACGGCCGGTCGCGGCGAGGCGGCGCAGCAGGGACCACCGCAGGTCGGTGTCGACGGTCAGGCCGGGTATCCGGGCCGTGCCGTCCCGCATCCCGGCGAGCAGCTCGAGCTGGCCGGGGGTGATCGCGGTCCAGCCGAGGAGCTGGGCCCAGACCACCTGGTAGTCGCTGCCCGGCTCGGCCGCGCGAAGCAGCCGCTCCGCCGCCGTGGCGAGCTGCCTCTTGCCCTCGGGCACCCAGGCCGGGTCGGCCAGTTGCACGAACATCCGCGCGGTCAGAATGTGCAGGGTCTGCAGCATCGACACCGAGGGCTCCTGGCCCATGCCGCCCGCCAGCATCCGGACGAACGCGGGCAGCGACAGCTCGGCCTCCTGCACCATGTCGATGGCCGCGCCCCAGCACACCGCGCGGGGCAGCGACTCGGCGAACGCGCCGATGGACTCGGTCACGGTGGCCAGGGACCGCGGGTCGAAGCGGACGATCGCGTACCCGAGATCGTCGTCGTTGAGCAGGACCAGGTCGGGCTGGCGGGCGCCGACCAGCTCGGGCACCTCGGTGCGCGGGCCGGTCACGTCGACCTCGACCCGGCGGCCGCGGGCCAGCGCCCCGCCGGCCAGGTCGTAGAGGCCGATCGCGATGTGGTGCGGCCGCAGCGTGGGCTGCCGCTCGGGTGCCTCCTGCAGCACCGCGAACGAGCTGAACGCCCCGTCCGCGCCGACCTCGAACCGGGGGCGCAGCGTGTTCGGGCCCGCGGTCTCCAGCCAGGCCCTGGACCAGTCGGCGAGGTCCTTGCCTGAACTCGCGGTGACCGCACGCAGCAGGTCGGCGAGGGTCGCGTTGCCCCAGCCGTGGTCGGCCAGGTAGCTCTCGATGGCGGCGAAGAAGCTCGGCTGGCCCACGTAGGCCACCAGCTGCTTCAGCACCGACGCGCCCTTGGCGTAGCTGATCCCGTCGAAGTTCGCGATCGCCTCGGTCAGCGTGGCCACGTCGGCGGCGATCGGGTGCGTGGACGGCAGCTTGTCCTGCAGGTAGCCAAACGACTTGCGGTTGTTGCAGAACGTCGTCCAGGCCTCGGTGAACCGGGTCGCCTCGGCCGTGGCCAGGAACGCGCAGTACTCGGCGAAGGACTCGTTCAGCCACAGGTCGCCCCACCACCGCATGGTGACCAGGTCGCCGAACCACATGTGCGCCATCTCGTGCAGGATCAGCATCGCGCGCATCTCGTACATCGCGTCGGTGGCCTTCGACCGGAACAGGAAATACTCCGAGACGACCACGCAGCCGACGTTCTCCATGGCCCCGCTCGGGAACTCCGGCACGATCACCTGGTCGTACTTCTCGAACGGGAAGCCAATCTGGAACAGCCCGGCGAAGAAGTCGAGGCCCAGCCTGGTGGTCGCGAACATGTCGTCCGCCTCGAGGTGCCCGGCCAGCGAGGCGCGGCAGGCCAGCCCGAGCGGGATCACCTGGCCGTCCGGCATGGTGTGCGAGTCGGTCACCAGGTGGTAGTCGCCGGCCACCACGGCGGTCAGATAGGTGGAGATCCGCGGCGTGGCCGGGAAGTGCCAGACCGCGACGCCGTCGGCCGCCCCGTCGCCGCTCTGGGGATCGGGCGCCGGCTGGTTGGACAGCACGGTCCAGTGCGAGGGCGCGGTGACGTGGAAGGTGAACGGCGCCTTCAGGTCCGGCTGCTCGAAGTTCGCGTACACGGTGCGCGCGTAGGCCGGCTCGAGGTTGGTGTACAGGTACACCGTGCCGTCCACCGAGTCGACCGTGCGGTGCATCCCGGTCCCGGTGTGGGTGTAACCGCAGTCGGCGACGACCCGCAGCTCGTTGTCCCCGGCCAGGCCGGGCAGCGCGATCCGCCCGCGCGCGTACGCCTCGGCCGGGTCGAGCTTCACCCCGTTCAGCACGATCTCGTGCACCTTCTCCGCGACCAGGTCGGCGTAGCTCGACGCGCCCGGCTCGCGGCAGCGGAACCTGATCACCGAGGTGGAGCCGAACAAGTCGCCGCCCAGGGTCAGGTCGAGCGCCACGTCGTAGCTGTCGACTGCGAGCAGCCGTGCCCGTTCGCTCGTCTCACTGCGGGTGATCTCGGCAATCGGCATCGGGCTTCCTTCTCGCAGAAGACGGACCGCCAAACAACCCAGGCTACCGAGGGCGGCGCCATTGGTAGATCATGACATCAGCCGAGGAGAGGACACGGGCCGATGGCACAGCAGGTATCGGGCGTCATCGCCCGCGGCAAGGGCGCGGATGTCGAGATCACCAGGGTCCTCGTGCCCGATCCCGGACCCGGGGAGGCCCTGGTCCGGGTGCAGGCCTGCGGGGTGTGCCACACCGACCTGCACTACCGCGAGGGCGGGATCGGCGACGACTTCCCCTACCTGCTCGGGCACGAGGCGTCCGGCGTCGTGGAGGCGACCGGCCCGGAGGTCACCGGGGTGGCTCCCGGCGACTTCGTGATCCTGAACTGGCGCGCGGTGTGCGGGCAGTGCCGCGCCTGCACGCGGGGCCGCCCCTGGTACTGCTTCGCCACGCACAACGCCACGCAGAAGATGACCCTGGCCGACGGGACCACGCTCTCCCCCGCGCTCGGCATCGGGGCGTTCGCGGAGAAGACGCTGGTCGCGGCCGGGCAGTGCACCAAGGTCGACCCGCGGATCAAGCCCGAGGTGGCCGGCCTGCTCGGCTGCGGCGTGATGGCGGGCCTGGGCGCCGCCCTGAACACCGGCGGGGTCGGCCGGGGCGACTCGGTCGCGGTCATCGGGTGCGGCGGCGTTGGCGACGGCGCGGTGCTCGGCGCCAGCCTGGCCGGGGCCCGGAAGATCATCGCGGTGGACATCGACGACCGCAAGCTGGACTGGGCGCGCGAGTTCGGCGCCACCGACGTGATCAACTCGCGGGAGACCGACCCGGTCGAGGCGGTCCGCGACCTGACCGACGGCAACGGCGCGGACGTGGTGATCGAGGCCATCGGCCGGCCGGAGACCTACCGGCAGGCGTTCTACGCCCGGGACCTGGCCGGCACGGTCGTCCTGGTCGGGGTCCCGACCCCGGACATGCGGCTCGACCTGCCGCTGCTCGACGTGTTCGGCCGCGGCGGCGCGCTCAAGTCGTCCTGGTACGGCGACTGCCTGCCGTCGCGTGACTTCCCGATGCTGGTGGACCTGCATCTGCAGGGCCGGCTGCCGCTGGACAAGTTCGTCTCGGAGACCATCGCGCTCGGCGACGTCGAGGCCGCGTTCGCGAAGATGCAGCGCGGGGAGGTACTGCGGTCCGTGGTCATGCTGTGACAATGGGCCCATGACAGATCCGCACGAGGTACCCACGGTCACGCTGCCGGGCGACGTGTCCATGCCCATGGTGGGGTTCGGCACCTGGCCGATGCGCGGCCGCCAGGCCTGCGAGGCGGTGCGGCGGGCGCTGCAGGCCGGTTACCGGCACGTGGACACCGCCACCATGTACGCCAACGAGGACGAGGTGGGCCGCGCCGTGCGCGACAGCGGCGTGCCCCGGCCCGAGGTGTTCGTGACCACGAAGCTGCGCGCCAGCGACGCCGGGCGAACGCAGCAGGTCCTGGCCGCCTCGCTGCGCGCGCTCGGCACCGACTACATCGACCTGTGGCTGGTGCACTGGCCGCCGCGCGGCCGGGCCAGCGTGCTGGCCTGGCAGGACATGCTGGCGCTGCGCGACGAAGGGCTGGTCCGCGCGGTGGGGGTCAGCAACTACTCGCTCCCGCTGATCGACGACCTCATCCAGGCCACCGGCGAGGCCCCGGCCGTCAACCAGATCCACTGGAACCCGTGGCGCTTCAACCCCGGCCTGCTGCACGGGCTCGAGCAGCGGGGCGTGACCGTCGTGGGCTACAGCCCGCTCAAGGACACCAACCTCAACGACGAGGTGCTGACCGAGACCGCCTGGGCGCACGGCGTCACGCCCGCCCAGGTGGTGCTGCGCTGGCACCTGGAGCACGGGATCGCGGTCATACCCAAGTCCTCGGACCCGAAGCGGATCGTGTCGAACCTGAACCTGTTCGGCTTCTCGCTCGAGCCGCAGGAGATGGCCAGGATCGACGCGCTGGCGGCCTGAGGTGAGATACCGGGCCAGGCCGGGCTCGCCCCCGGACTGCTGCGGCTTCCTGCCGTCACAGGACGGATTCGGGTTCCCGAACGCGTGGCCTTCGTCGCCAGCCGTTACGCTCCGCACCCCACTCGGCCGGGTCGCGATCGGCGACTCGGCCGCGGGGCTCTGCGGCGGCATGGTGTTCGCGGCGCTGGACTACTGGCACGCCCGGTCTCGCCCGCCCGGGCAGCGGCCCGACCCTGGCTCCCCGCTGCACCGCTACGTGGTCCGCCGGCTGGTCGCGTCCTGGCGTATCCCGGCGGGGGTGGGCCGGTACTACCGGTGGATGACCCTGCCCGACCGGGAGGTGGCGCGCCGGACGCTCGCCCGGCACTGGCCGCGGGTCCAGGCCAGCCTGGACGACGGGATCCCGGCCGCGCTCGGCCTGGTCACCGTGGCCTCGGCCAACCCGGCCCGGCTCCGGCACAACCACCAGGCCCTCGCCTACGGCTACGAGCGCTCCGGCGGCGAGGTCATGCTGCGGGTCTACGACCCGAACTCGGGCCCGGCCGACGGCGTCGGCATCCGGTTCGCCGCCTCGCCGGCGGCCGCCGGCGAGGCGGCGTTCGCGCACAACCTGAACCTGGGCTGGCCGGTGCGCGGGTTCTTCCTGGTCCGCTACTCCCCCGCGGCGCCCCCGGCCTGAACCCGCGGCTATCGCGCCCCGTGATCCAGGACGGCGTACAGTACCCACAGGATCCCCCGGAAGGATGCGCCGTGGCCGAAACCCTTGCCAAGGGCGATCTGGTCGACGACTTCGAGTTGCCGGACGAGACCGGCACGCCGCGCAAGCTCAGCGACTTCCTGGCCACCGGCCCGGTGACGCTGTTCTTCTACCCGGCGGCGATGACCGCGGGATGCACGATGGAGAGCTGCCACTTCCGCGACCTGGCCCGGGAGTTCGCCGAGGTGGGCGGGGTCCGCGTCGGCATCAGCCGGGACAGCGTCAGCAAGCAGCAGCAGTTCGCCGACAAGAACGACTTCGGCTTCCCGCTGCTCTCCGACGCCGACGGCGAGATCGCGCGACGGTTCGGCGCGCGCCGTTCCCTCGCGCTGGGGCCGCTGGTCACCAGGCGGATGACGTTCGTCATCGACACCGACCGGCGGGTGCTCGACGTCATCCACAGCGAGGTCAGCATGAACGCCCACGCCGACCGGGCGCTAGCCGCCCTCCGGGCGCGGGGGGCCACTTAGCCGCTCTCGCCAGCCATGAAAGGGAACGCGCGACAGAAGGCGGAGACAATGACCGCAGAGGGCGCAGGACAGCAGGTCGTCGTGGTCGGCGTGGACGGCTCGCCCGAGTCCGTGGCCGCGCTGGTCTGGGCCGGCCGTTACGCCGCGGCGACCGGAGCGCGGATCCGGGCCGTGCACGCCTGGCACTACCCGACGGCGGCCGGGCTTCCGCCGGAGGGGAAGGCGCCGGAGTCGGTCACGTCCCAGGTGGAACAGCACATGCGCGACGACGTCAGCAACGCCCTGCGCGAGGCGGACATCGACCCGTCCCTTCACGTCGAGACCGAGATCGTTTACGGGCACCCGGTCGAGGTGCTGGTCAACGAGTCGGCCCGCGCCGACCTGCTCGTGGTCGGTCACCGAGGTCACGGGGCGTTCTCCGGGATGCTGGTCGGCTCGGTCAGCCTCCACCTGGTCACCCACGCGGCCTGCCCGGTGGTCGTGGTCCGCCAGCGATAGCGGGTCGCGGGCCCGGCGGGCGCGGGGCCACGGAGCGCGGGTCAGGAGGGCCAGCGGCGCAGCCGCTCGATCCGGGCCCGGATCTGGTCGGCTGTCGCCTCCGGGAGCGACGGCCCGCCGCACTCCCGGCGCAGCTGGGCATGGATCGCCCCGTGCGGCTGGCCGGTCCGGTGGTGCCAGGCCGCGATCAGGCCGTTCAGCTCCTTGCGCAGCGAGGCCAGCGTCTGGCGGGCCGGGGCGGCCGCGGCCGCGGTTGCCCCGGGACCGGCCGCCGGGCCGGTGGCCGGAGCGGGCGAGACGGGGCGTTCGGGATCGGTCGACTTTCTCTTCAGCTGATCGGACTGGCGCTTGCGCAGCAGCAGCGCCACCTGGTCCGGCTCCAGCAGCCCGGGCAGCCCGAGGAAGTCCTCCTCCTCGGCGGTCGCGCCGAACTCGCCCCCGTCATAGAGCACCCGGTCGAAGTGGGCCGAGGCGCCGAGCGCGGTGAACGGCGCCTCGGCCAGGCCGTCCTCGGTGTCGAGGCGGCGCTGCGCCTGCGCCAGTTCCTGCTCCGGGTCGCCGTCGCCGGGCAGGGCGAGCACGTGGTCGCGCTCGGCCTCGAGCTCGGCGGCGTAGCCGAGCAGGACCGGGACCGACGGCAGGAACACCGAGGCGGTCTCGCCGCGCCGCCTGGCCCGGACGAACCTGCCCACCGCCTGGGCGAAGAACAGCGCGGTGCCGACGCTGGTCGCGAACACCCCGACGGCCAGCCGCGGGATGTCCACGCCCTCGGAGACCATGCGTACCGCGACCATCCACCGGTCCTCGCCGGCCGCGAAGGACGCGATCTTCTTGCTCGCGCCGGGGTCGTCGGACAGCACGACCACGGGGCGGGCCCCGGTCACCCGGCGCAGCAGCGCCGCGTAGGCGCGCGCGTCGTCGTGGCCGGTGGCGATCACCAGGCCGGCCGCGTCGGGCATGCCGCGGCGCACCTCGGTGAGCCGCCTGTCGGCCGCGTCGAGCACCCGGCCCACCCACTCGCCCTCGGCGTCCAGCGCGGTGCGCCAGGCCTGGGCGAGCTGGTCCCCGGTCATCGGCGCGCCGAGCGTGCCGGTGATCTCGTCGCCCGCCCGGGTCCGCCAGCGCATCTCGCCGGAGTAGGCCAGGAAGATCACCGGCCGGACGATGCCGTCGCACAGGGCCGGGCCGTACCCGTAGACGTAGTCGGCCGAGCTGCGCCGGGTGCCGTCCGGCTCCTGGGTGTAGGTGACGAACGGGATCGGGTTGGCGTCGCTGCGAAAGGGAGTGCCGGTCAGCCCCATCCTCCGCCGCGCCGGGTCGAACGACTCGCGGACCGCCTCGCCCCAGGACAGCGCGTCGCCCGCGTGGTGGATCTCGTCGAAGATGACCAGCGTGCGCCGGTTCTGCGTGCGCTGCCTGTGCAGCGCGGGGTGCGCGGCCACCTGGGCGTAGGTCACCGCCACGGCGGTGTAGTCGGCCGACACGCGGCCCTGGGCGTTCTTGTAGCCGGAGTCCATCCGGATCCCGAGCCCTTGCGCCGCCCGGGCCCACTGGTGCTTGAGGTGCTCGGTCGGGGTGACCACGGTGACCGCCGCGATCTCGCGGCGCGCGAGCAGCTCGGCCGCGACCGTGAGCGCGAACGCGGTCTTGCCGGCGCCGGGCGTCGCGACCAGCAGGAAGTCCCGTCGCCGGATCCGGAAATACTCGCGAAACGCGTCCCGCTGCCAGCCCCTGAGCGAGAACAGCAGATCCCGCCGCAGCGGGGCCTGGGGGTTTGGCGTCTCGTCCTGGGCGGCCGGTGCGGGGGTGCTCACAGGGCCGACAGGCTACCAGCCGCGGGTCCGCGGCCCGCGCATCAATCGTTGGCAGCCGTCGAGACGTGGCGTTCGGGAATGAGATCGTTGGGGTTGACCGCGCGAAGGTGGCGAGCGAGGCATCCGGGCGGCAGCGAGGAGGAACGGTGACCTGCACCGTGCATGTGGCCTGGGACGAGCGGCTGGCGGGGTATGACTTCGGCCCCGGCCACCCGCTGGCCCCGGTGCGCGTGGAGCTCACGATGGAGCTGGCCCGCGCGTTCGGCATCCTGAACGAGCCCGGGGTCGCCGTGGTCGCGCCCGCCGCGGCGCCCGACGCCGAGCTCGAGCTGATCCATCACCCGGACTACATCGCCGCCGTGCGCCGGGCCGGCGAGTCGTCCCGGCCGGACGCGTCGGTGCTCGGATACGGGCTCGGCACCCCGGACGACCCGGTGTTTCCCGGCATGCACGAGGCGTCGGCGCTGGTGGCCGGCGCGACCATGGCCGCGGCCCGCGCCATGTGGTCGGGATCGGCCGAGCACGGGGCCAGCATCGCCGGCGGCCTGCACCACGCCATGGCCGGTCACGCCAGCGGGTTCTGCGTGTACAACGACCCGGCGATCGCGATCGCCTGGATGCTGGGGCAGGGCGCGGAGCGGATCGCCTACGTCGACATCGACGTGCATCACGGCGACGGGGTGCAGGCCGCGTTCTACAACGACCCTCGGGTGCTGACGATCAGCCTGCACGAGCACCCGGCCACCCTGTTCCCCGGCACCGGGCGCCCGTCCGAGCTGGGCGGCCCTGACGCCGAGGGCTCGGCGGTCAACGTGGCCCTGCCGCCGGGCATCAGGGACGCGGGGTGGCTGCGCGCGTTCGACGCGATCGTGCCGCCGCTGCTGCGCTCGTTCCGGCCGCAGATCCTGGTCAGCCAGCACGGCTGCGACACGCACTGGCTCGACCCGCTGGCCCACCTGGAGCTGAGCATCGACGGCCAGCGCGCCGCGCACGCCGCGATTCACCGGCTGGCGCACGAGCTGACCGGCGGGCGCTGGCTGTTCACCGGGGGCGGCGGCTACGAGCTGGTCCAGGTGGTGCCGCGGACCTGGACGCACCTGCTCGCCGAGGCGTCCGGGCATCCGATCGACCCGCTGGCGCCGACCCCGGCCGCCTGGCGCGAGTACGCCGAGCGGCGCACCGGGCGGGAGGGGCCGGAGCAGATGACCGACGGCGAGCCCGGCGCGTTCGCGGCGTTCGAGTCGGGCGCCGACCCCGCCGACCCGGTCGACCAGGCGATCATCGCCACCCAGCGGGCCGCGTTCCCGCTGCACGGGCTGACGCCCCTGGTCTGACCGGCGGTCAGCCGACCGGCCCGGGCACCAGGCGGAACCCGCTGACCATATCCGCCTGGATCGCGATGACGTCGTCGCTCTCCGTGGTGACCCACGGCCGCAGGGCCTCGCGGTACCGGCCGGCCTCGGCCTGGTCCGTGACCCGGTCGGCCCGGCCGACCACGACGATGCTCCAGCCGACGCGCTCGACCGGGTCGATCAGGTCGGCCTCGTAGGCGACGATCGTCCCGCCGTCGAGGTTCGACTCGGAGCTGACCGCCGCTCCCAGGCTGGCCCTGATGATGATCTGGTCGGCCTCCACGAGGTGGTTGGCCGGGCGGACGGCCGGCAGGGCCCGATGGGTGAACACCACCCGGCCGAGCGGCACCTCACCGAGGAGCAGCAGGCACTCCTCCCTGGAGAGGTCTCGGCGCTCTCTGGCCTCGGTCATGGGCGGCCCCTCGCCCCTCGCGTCACTGAAGACACTCCAGCATCTACGGTCGTCCGGGCCCGAGGCCGCGCGGCAGAGAACTCTAGCCGCAGATTCCGGGACCTTGGTCCCGGAATCTGCGGCCCGGAATCTTGGTCCCGGAACGGACGCCCGCGGCTACCTGGGGCTGATCCTCCGGCCGGTGATACGGGTCGGCGTGATGCGGAGGAAGTGCTCCCTGTGCCCCTCGGGCCAGGCCTCGACCCCGGCCCGGCGCAGCGTTTCCTGCTCGGCCGGGGAGTCCACGTGGTGTACCGAGCCCTGAACGAGCACGCTCCAGCCCACCCGGTCGGCGATGTCGAACTCGTCCATCTCGAACGCCACCTTGTACTCGGCGTGGGCGATTCCGGTGCGGAGGTCCTCGTCGGTCGCGCTGTCCTGGGTGGTAAGGAAGACGATCGTGCCCTCGAACAGCCGGTAGTTCACCGGCAGCACCGTCGGGCCGAACCGGCCGGTGAACGCGAGCCTGCCGACCCCGCCCGGCGAGATCAGACGCAGGCATTCGGCCTCGTCCAGGTCCTCGAGCACCCTTCGGCCAGACCCGGCCGGGCGCTGCGGCGCGGCCCCGCTCATGCTCTCAGACATGCGTGCTCCGGTGATCGGGCGCGGCGGACACGGCAAGACTACGCCCGGGTGTGCGGCGGGCGCTGGCGGGCATGCTGACAGCAATGTTCACTGACAGGGCGGACGCCGGGAGGCGCCTCGCCAGCAAGCTCGGGTCCCTGCGCGGGAACATCGTGGTGCTCGGGCTGCCGCGCGGCGGCGTTCCGGTCGCGTTCGAGGTGGCCGCGCAGCTGGGCGCTCCGCTCGACGTGATCCTGGTCCGCAAGCTGGGCCTGCCCTACCAGCCCGAGCTGGCCATGGGAGCGATCGGCGAGGGCGGGATCCAGATCATCAACGACGAAGTGGTGCGCAGCGCCTGGATCAGCCCGGACGCCATCGCCGCCGTCGAGCGCCGGGAGCGCAGGGAACTCGCGCGGCAGGCGGAGCGGCTGCGGGCCGGGCGGGCCCGCGCGGAACTGGCCGGCCGGACCGCGGTC
>JASHUI010000232.1:0-3619 GCA_030040095.1 Streptosporangiaceae bacterium
TCGGCCATGACCACGCGCATGCCCTCGGCGGCGAAGCGCAGGCACAGGCCGAGGCCGCGAAACGGGTCCGGACCGCGCCCGGGCACAGCACCGACACGCCGACGTGACCGGCGCCGAGCGCGCGCAGCTGCAGGTAGAGGGTCTCCGACAGCGCGACCACGGCGTGCTTGGAGACGCCGTACGGGCCGAGCGCCCCGGCGAACACGCCGAAGACCGAGGCCGTGTTCATGACGTGCGCGGCGTCTTGCTCGAGCAGCAGCGGCAGGAACGCCCGGATGCCGTTGATCACGCCGCCCAGGTTCACCCCGAGCACCCAGTCCCACTCGCCCCGGGAGATCTCCCACAGCGGGCCGTGCCCGCCGCCCACGCCGGCGTTGTTGCACAGCACGTGCACCGCGCCGAAGGCCCCGGCCGCCTCGTCGCGGAGCGCGTCGACTTGCTCCGCGCTGGACACGTCGGTGACCACCGGCAGCACCGTTGCCCCCTGTGCGGCCAGCCGGGCGGCCTGGTCGCGCAGGGCAGGCTCCTCCACGTCGGCCATGACCACGCGCATGCCCTCGGCGGCGAAGCGCAGGCACAGGCCGAGGCCGATCCCGCTGGCGGCGCCGGTCACCACCGCGACCCGCCCCGGGGCCACGACCGCGCCAGGCTCACTCACCGCTGCGTCCCCCTTCCAGATCGGCGGCGCGATGGCCCCACCGTCGGGGAGCAGCGGTCCGCCGGTCAACCCGCCTTCCACCCGGCAGGATGCTTCTTCCGGCGCCCCGCGAGCCGGAGCTACGCTCGGGCCCTGCCGCCGGGAGGTGGGAAGAGATGACCGTCAGGTTCCCCGATGAGCCCGGCTTCGCCGGACGGTTCGCGCCGATGCGGCTGGAAGGCGAGATCCGCGGCCTGGAGGTGACCCAGGGCGCGGTGCCGGACACGCTACGCGGCACCTATTACCGCGTCGGCGCCGACCCGGCGTGGCCGCCCCTGGTGCCGAACGATTTCTTCTTCAACGCCGACGGCATGGTGTCGATGTTCCGGTTCGAGCACGGTTACGTTGACTTCCGCAGCCGTTATGTTCGAACGCCCCGGTTCCTGGCCGAACGGGCCGCACGGCGATCGCTGTTCGGGGCCTACCGCAACCCCTACTCCGACGATCCCGCGGCGGCCGGCATCGGCCGCGGCCTGGCCAACACCAATGTCTACTGGCACGGCGGGCGGCTGCTGGCGTCCAAGGAGGACAGCCCGCCGATCCAGATCGACCCGGACACCCTGGACACCGTCGGCGAGTGGACGTGGGACGGCGACCTTTCCAGTCAGACGGCCACCGCGCACCCGAAGACCGACCCCGTGACCGGAGAGCTGGTGTTCTTCGGCTTCGCCGCGAAGGGGGAGACTACCCCGGACATCGCCTACTACGAGGCCGACCGCGGCGGCCGCATCATTCACGAGGCCTGGTTCGAGGCGCCGTACTCGAGCATGATCCACGACTGGGCCGTGACCGAGCACTTCGTCGTGTTCCCGATCATCCCGCTGACCAGCGACCTCGGCCGCCTGAAGGCAGGCGGCCCGCACTATGTATGGGACGGTTCCAAGGACGTCTACCTCGGCGTGGTCCCGCGCCGCGGCGGGCCGGAGACGGTCCGCTGGTACCGCGGCGGCAACCGGTTCGCCAGCCACATCATGAACGCGTTCGACGACGGCCGGCACATCCACATCGACACGCCGGTGGGGGAGCGGTCCGCGTTCCCCTGGTTCCCTGACATCGCCGGCGCGCCATTCGACCCGGAGAAGGCCAAGGGCTACCTGTCCCGGTGGACCATCGACACGCTGGGAGAGGGCGACGGGTTCCGGCAGGTGCCGCTGACCGGCTGCTCGGGCGAGTTCCCGCGCACCGACGAACGCCGGGCCACCCGCGGGTACCGGTTCGGCCTGATCAACCTCACCTCGGTGCCGGGCCGGCCGGCGCCACCCGACGGCCTGCCCGGGTTCCGCTGGCTGGCGGTCATCGACCCGCAGACGAGGGCGATGACCATGCGCTACGCGGGCCATGACAGCACCGTGCAGGAGGCGGTCTTCGTCGCGCCGCGCCCGGACGCGCCGCACGGCGACGGTTACGTCCTGCAGCTGATCGACCGGCACGCCGAGGGCCGCTGCGACCTGCTGGTCCTTGATGCCCGGCACATCGACGCCGAGCCGGTGGCCACGGTCAACGTCCCGATCAGGATGCCGGGCGGCCTGCACGGGAACTGGGTGACGATGGAGCAGCTCGCGAGCCGGGAGGGGTGATGAGCGACGGCGACAGGATCGCGGAGCTCGAGCACCGGCTCGGCATCGTCGAGGACGTGCTCGCCATCCGCAACCTCCAGCACGCCTACGGCTACTACCTGGATAAATGCTTGTACGACGAGGTCGTCGACCTATTCGCCGACGACGGCCGGGTCATCTTCATCGGCGGCGTGTACCGCGGGAAGAAGGGGATCGCCCGGCTGTACACGGGCCGGTTCCGCCGCCGGTTCGCCGGCGGCGTCAACGGGCCAGCCCACGGCCGCCTGCTCGATCACCCCCAGCTGCAGGACATCGTCCACGTCAGCGACGACCGGCGCACCGGGTACGCCCGGTTCCGGACCCTGATGCAGGCCGGGACGCACGAGAGCGCGGGCGAGCCGCGGCAGTGGTGGGAGGGCGGGCTGTACGAGAACACCTATGAGTCCTCGGGCGGCATCTGGCGGATCAAGGTCCTGTTCTACCGGCCGTTCTGGCACGCGGCGTTCGACCAGGGTTGGGCGCACACGCCGCCGGACTACGTGCCCAACAGCTCGGTGACGTTCCCCGAGGACCCGGACGGCCCGGACGAGCTGCTGGCCGACCCGCCGCTGCTCTGGCCGGACACCACGACGTTCCCGTTCCACTACCGCCACCCGGTGACCGGCCGGCCGGTGTAGCAGGCCCGATAAGGTCTCGCTCATGCCTGTCTCCCTGAACTCTGCGGTGCGCAAGCTCCTGGACGACCCCAACGTCGCGGTCCTCGCCACCATCAACCCGGACGGCGGACCGCAGACGTCGGCCGTCTGGGTCGGCCGCGACGGCGACGACCTGGTGATCTCTACCGCGGCGGGCCGACGGAAGGAACGCAACATCCGCCGCGAGCCCCGGGTCAGCCTGACCGTCTTCGACCGCGGCGATCCCGAGCAGTACGCGGAGATACGCGGCCTGGCCACGGTCACCGAGGATGCCGGCCGCCAGCTGGCCGTACGGCTGGCCGAGGAGTACGACGGGCCGGGCGCCGGCGAGGAGTTCCTGCGGCTGCCGCCGGAGGTCGTGCGGGTCGTGGTCCGGATCACGCCGCAGCACGTCGCCGGGAGCGCGGCTGGCTGATGCCGGAGCTTCCCGAGGTCGAGACCGCCCGGCGCCTGATCGCCGACCAGGCCCTGCGCCGGCGCATCGTCGACGTCGACGACCGCGACACGTTCGTCTGCCGGCCGTTCTCCCCGGGCCAGCTGCGCGACGCGCTGGCCGGGCGCGCGCTCATCTCCGCCGGCCGGCGAGGCAAGACGATGTGGTGCGAGACCTCGCAGGCCGGCCGGCTGGACGTCCCTGGCGGCCCGGACCTCGGCATCCACCTGGGCATGAG
>JASHUI010000233.1:0-3094 GCA_030040095.1 Streptosporangiaceae bacterium
GGCCGCGTCCAGCAGCATCGCGGACTCCATGTCCACCGCCGCCGCGCCCTCGCTGACCAGCCGCTCCCGCTGTCCGCGCCGGAACAGGTGGTCGACGGTGACGATCTTGCCGGCCGTGGCCCGCAGCCCGGCCCGGCGAAGCTCGCCGACCAGCAGCGGAGCGGACAGGCAGCGCACCGAGCCGGCCGAGCCCAGCCGGCTGACCTCGGTGCCCACCACGAGGTCCCCCAGTCCGACCCCGGCGGCGATCCCTCCGCCGACGCCCGCAACGGCCAATTGACCGAACGCACCGTCTCGCAGCCGCCTGGCCTCGTCCGCCGCCCTGGCCGGGCCATAGCCGGTGCGGCGCACCTGGCCGGCGTCACCGAGGCCGCGGCGCACGGCCCAGGCCTCCAGGCCCAGCGGCGAGCAGACGATCAGCCCGGGGCTCATGCGGCGCCTCCCAGGTAGCGGCCGAGCACGCTGACCGGGAACACCAGCCGGTACAGGTGGTAGTTGATGTAGAAGTCGCCGGGAAACCCGGTCCCGGTGAACTGCGGCTCGTCCCAGGTCCCGTCGTCGCGCTGGGTGCCGGCCAGCCACCGGATGCCCCGGTCGATGCTCTCGGCGTCGGCGCTCCCTGGCACCGGCCGGCCCGCGCAGGCCGCGAGCAGCGCCAGCAGCGCCCACGCGGTCTGCGAGGCGGTGGATTCGCCCCGGCCCGCCCAGGCCGGGTCGTCGTAGGACCGCAGGTCCTCGCCCCAGCCGCCGTCCGGGTTCTGGTGCGCGACCAGCCAGCCGACCGCGCGGCGGATGGCGGGCTTGCCGGGCTTGACTCCCGCGGCGATCAGCGCGGGCACCACCGCGCCGGTGCCGTAGATGAAGTTCGCGCCCCACCGGCCGAACCAGGAGCCGTCGCTCTCCTGTGCCCGCAGCAGCCAGGCCACCCCCCGGCGCACCGCCCGGGACCCGCTCAGGCCCTCGGCGGCCAGCGCCTCGACCGTGTGCGCGGTGACGTCGGCCGACGGCGGGTCGGTAACCTCGCCGAAGTCGCAGAACGGCAGCTTGTTCACCAGGCCGGAGGTGTTGTCGGCGTCGAAGGCGGCCCAGCCGCCGTCCCGGGACTGCATCCCGCGCAGCCAGCGGACCGCCCGGGCGATGGCCTCCCCGCTCCGGCGCCCCCGCGCCGCCTTGCGCAGCGCCAGCACCACCTCGGCCGTGTCGTCGACGTCCGGGTAGACGTCGTTGTCGAACTCGAAGGCCCAGCCGCCGGGCGCCAGGCCCGGCCTGCGAACCTGCCAGTCTCCCGGCCCGGCGATCTCCTCGTCCAGCACCCACCGGGCCGCCGACCGCAGCGCCGGATGATCCGGGGGCAGCCCCGCGTCGCCCAGCGCGACCATGGCCAGGACCGTGTCCCACACCGGCGACTGGCACGCCTCGAGCCGCCGCGCCGGGCCTTCGTGCGTGTCCTCCCAGATCGTGAACCGGTCAAGTCCCGCCAGGCCGCGCTTGATCACCGGGTGGTCCAGGCCGTAGCCGAGCAGGTGCAGCGCGATCATCGAGTAGACCCACGGCGGCTGGATGCCGCCCCAGCAGCCGTCCCGCTCCTGCCGGGCGATGATCCACTCGGCGCTCCGGCGGATCGCCGCGGTCCGCAGCGCCCGGGCCGGGGCCAGCCCGGGGCGGCGCCGCTCGTAGACGTGCAGCGCCCGGTCGAGCCCGTTGAACACGGCGGCCCAGGGATCGCGGTCCTGCCGGGCCGGCCGGGCGGCCGGCGCCTGCAGCTCGGTCAGGCGCAGCGGCAGCGGCCGGACCGGGCGCAGCGAGCAGACGATGGTCAGCGGCACGATCGTCTGCCGGGCCCAGCAGGCCCAGTCGTAGACGTTGAGCGGGAACCACTTCGGCAGGTAGATCAATTCCGGCGGCATGACGGGCAGCTCGTCCCAGGACCACTCGCCGAACAGGGCCAGCCAGATGCGAGTGAACACCCGGGTGGCCGGTATCCCGCCCTCGGCCCTGATCCAGTCCGCGGCCCGGATCATATGGCCCTCGTCCGGGGCGTCGCCCGCCAGCCGGAGCGCGACGTACGCCTCCACGGTCGTGGACAGGTCGGCGTCGCCGCCGCGGAAGTTGGCCCAGGTGCCGTCCGGGCGCTGGCTGGACCGGATCCACCGGGCGGCCGCGGCGGTCTGCTCGGTCGTCCGCACCCCGAGGAACTCACGCAGCAGCAGGTCCTCGGCGTCCATGGTGACGTTGGTCTCCAGCTCGCCCTGCCACCAGCCCTGTTCATGCTGCAGGCCGAGCAGGTGACCGACCGCGCGGTCCAGCGCTGCCCTGGCGACCTCGGCGGTGCCGGAACCCCCCGGGGTCCCTGCCGGGGACGAGGCGTCCGTGGCAGCCCGAGTCACGGTCATGCCGGGCGTCTCTTTCTCACCACTGGCGTGCCGTGACGAACTCGGCGATGCCGGCGAACTCGGCTCGCACGTCGTCGGGCATGTCGGTGTCGGCCAGGCACTGGCCGGCCGAGGACAGCGCGGAGTCGGCCGCGGTTTCCGCCCACTCCCGGCCGCCGGCCTGTTCGACCAGCCCGGCCGCGCGGACCAGCTCGTCCTCGGTCAGCGCCTCGGTCTGGCCCAGCAGCGCGCCGAGCTGGCGGCCCGCCTCGGTGTCGCTGGTGAGCGCGGCCACCACGGGCAGCGACTTCTTCCGGGCCCGCAGGTCCGCCCGGACCGGCTTGCCGGTGATCTCCGGGGCGCCCCAGATGCCCAGCAGGTCGTCGGTGAGCTGGAAGGCCAGGCCGACGTGCGCGCCGAACCCGGCCAGGCCCATGGCCAGGTCCGCGGGGGCGCCCACGTAGACGGCGCCGATGCTGCAGGCGCATGCCATCAGGGCGGCGGTCTTGTCCCCGGCCATCTGCCGGCACTCGTCCAGGGTCACGTCCTCGCGGCGCTCGAAGGCCAGGTCCGCGCCCTGCCCGGCGATCAGCCGCTGCACGGCCGCCGACAGGCATCGCGAGGCCCACAGGCCCTGCGGCGCCGGTCCCTCGAGCAGCAGCTCGTGGGCCAGTGCCAGCAGCGCGTCGCCGGCCAGGATCGCCGCGCCGATCCCGTACACG
>JASHUI010000028.1:0-4515 GCA_030040095.1 Streptosporangiaceae bacterium
ACCGCAAGCCGCAGGCCGCCCAGGAACATGGCACCACAGCGTACGAACCCGCGTTCACTCGTTGCGGGCGATCTCGGGTCCGGTGACGCGGTTCAGGAGCGGGAACGTCGAGGCGATGATCGCGAGGGAGGCGGCGAGCCCGCCGAGGACGGTCGCCCAGTACGCGACCCCCGGGACACGCAGTGCGATGTCGAGCTGGGAGCCGAGGAAGAGCGCGGCCGCGATCAGGCCGACCGCGATCGAGAGCACGGCGACGAGAAGGAGCGGCACGGCACTCTCCAGCGCGACGACGCGGCGCAGGACGCCCAGGGGGACGCCGGTGAGCCGGAGCAGGCTGAACGGGCGCCTGCGCTCGCTCAGCCCGGCGGTCACGTTCACGGCGAGGCTGCAGGCGGCGGTGATCAGGCTCGCCACGACGACCACGTCGGTCAGGTTCTGGACCATCGCGAGGAGGCGCGAAACCTTCGGCGTGATCGCTTCGACGCCCACCGGAACCGCGCGGAGCGCGAAGGCCCCCTCGAGCGAGGTCCGTACCCGCTCGAGCGAGCCGGGCGATCCGTCCGTCGCGACGGCGACCGCCTCGACCGGAAGGCTCGCGATGTCGGCGGCCGTCAGGTGAGCGGACGGCCACACCGTCGAGGACACGGACTTGTTCGCACCGCTCGGCTGGGTGAAGTCGCCGATCGCCGCCACCGTCGCTCCCGGCGCGCACCGGCCGGCCGCGGGGGTCTTGGCCAGCTCGGCGCAGGGCACCACGCCGGTGAAGCTCTGACCGGGAAACGGGCTCACCCGGACCACCGTCACGCCCTCCACCCCCGGCGTCGAGCGCAGCCCGGTCAGCACCGCGGGAGGAACGGAAGCAACGTCGGTCGCGGCGGCGCACGCGGTCGTGGCGCCGCAGAACTGGTCGACGAGGGTGTCGGTCAACCGGGCGCTCCCGCCCTGGGTCCTGGTGGCGACGATCGAGCCCAGCGCCCCCACCGCTGCGCTCGTGACGAACAGGGCAAGCACGAGACCGCTGATCGACCGGAACGCCGCGCGGGGGTTGTCGAGGAGCCGCCGAGCCGCGATGAGGCCGGCCGGGCGACTCGCCCGGCCGGCCATGAGCTGTGAGCCTGCCTTGGTCAACCACGGTCCGGCGACCACCAGCCCGGCCAGGATGAGAACGACGCCCGCGAGCAGCTCCAGAACCTGGCTTCCGTTGCTCTGCGGCTTCCCGGCGCTGTCGAAGTAGGCGAGCAGGGCGATGCCGGCCACGAGCGGCACGATCCGGACCACCCGCGGCGGCGCGGGCGTGGTGCGCCGGGTCACGCCCAGCGGCGATACCCGGACGCGGCGCAGCGCGAGGCGCGCGGACACGACGGCGGCGACCGGGACCCCGATCACGACGAGCACGACGTCGGCCCAGCGAAGGGACAGGTCGCCCGGGGCGAACGGCGCTCCAGTGAAGTAGACCTGGCGCAGCAGCGGCCGGAACACAAAGAAGAGGGCGAACCCGGCCGCCACTCCCGCGACGCCGGCGGCCGTCGCCTCCACGGCCGCGATCACCGAAATCTGACGCGGGGTGGCCCCGACCAGCCGCATGGCGGCGAAACGCTGCTCCCGCCTGGCGGCCGACAGCCGGCTCGCGGTCGCTATCAAGATGAGCACGGGCAGCAACAAGGCGCAGCCTCCGCCGGCCAGGATCCACTCCAGCACGGGTCCGCTGCCGGTGCCGCTCTGGCAGCTGAAGCAACTGGCCGGCGTGCGCTGAATGCCCCGGACCTGGACCGCCCCTGGTACCTGCGAGAGCTGACGGGCGTCGTGGCCGACGACGATGATCAGCGAGTTCGGAGCGGGAAGCGCCGCCGCGCCGATGGTCCCGATCTGGCGCCCGGGGAACCGGCCGCGAAGCTGGTCCGCGGGCTCGGAGGTGAGCAGCTTCGTGAGGGCCGGCGAGGCGTAGAACGTCCCCGGCCCGGGCAGGCGCGCGATCCCCGGCGGGACCGGGGCGCCCGGTCCGGTGGCGGCCAGGTCGACCCGGTCGATCTCCTGGCTGCCGAACTGGTCGACGCTGAGCAGCCACCACAGCCGGCCGGACGACGAGCCGCCCGACGTCGGCGCGGGCGTCTGCGCCGAGGTGTCGAGCCACGCGCCGCGGCCGGTCTGAGCGCGCAGCCCGTTGATCCCGGCCAGGGCGAACAGCAGCAGACCGACGCCCAGGGCAACGGCTGCCGCGGTGACCAGCACGCGCAGCGCCGCCTCGCGGCCGCTGCCCAACGTCAAGCGCAGGCCGAGGCGGATCATCCGGCCACCGCCTCGGTCGTGGTCACCCGGCCGTCGCGCACGATCACCTCTCGGTCCGCGTAGGCGGCGACGCGGGATTCGTGGGTGACGAGGATCACCGTCGATCCCTGTTCGCGCGCGGCGCGCGTCAACAGGTCCATGACCATCTCGCCGTTCAGCGAGTCGAGTGACCCGGTCGGCTCGTCGGCGAAGAGCACATCGGGACGGGCCACCAGGCCGCGGGCCAGCGCGACGCGCTGGGCCTGGCCGCCGGACATCTCGCCGGCCCGGTGGTGCTCCATGCCCCGCAGGCCGAGCCGTTCGAACCAGCCCCGCGCCATACGGAGAGCCTCGTCGCGGTGCGTGCCGCCGAGCAGCAGCGGCAGCGCCACGTTCTCCTCGGCGGTCAGTTCCGGCACGAGCTGGCCGAACTGGAACACGAAGCCGAAGCGATCACGCCGCAGCCTGGAGCGCTGCGCCTCCCGCAACGTGTCGAGGCGCCGGCCGTCGAAATAGACCGCGCCGGAGTCCGGGACCAGAATGCCCGCCAGGCAGTGCAGCAGCGTCGACTTGCCCGCGCCGCTCGGGCCCATCACGGCGAGGATCTCGCCCCTTCTCACCGAGACGCTCGCCCCGCGAAGCGCCGGGGTCTCCCCGAAGGAGAGCACCAGGTCCCGGGCCTCGATGATCGCGCCTTCGGCCTGGACGGCCGGGCCGCCGTTCGCCCCGTTCACGACGCCACCACCTGCACCAGCGCGGCGAGCCGGGCCGCGGTGAGATCGATCCAGCGCAGGTCGGCCTCCAGGTGGAACAGGCCGTGGTCGGCGAGCAGGGCGTCGACGAGGTTGCCCCGCTGCTTGAGCTCGGTGAGCTCGCGCATCCGCCGCAGGTGCGCGGCCCGCTGCGCATCGAGATACTCCTCCGCCGGGCGACCCAGCATGACCGAGAGCACGACCTTCACGAACAGGTCGGTCTGGAGGTGCGGCTCGGCCGGGATGGGCTCGGCAAGCCACGCCTCGACCTCGCTCTTCCCCGTCGCGGTGATGGTGTAGCGCTTGCGGTCCGGGCCGGCTCCGGGCTCAGCCTGCCCGGCAACGGCCTTCCCGTCCCTGGCCAGACGGGCGAGGGTGGCGTACACCTGGCCGAAGGGAAGCGGCCGGCCGCGGCCGAAGTACGCGTCGTAGTCGCGCTTGAGGTCGTAGCCGTGGCTGGGTTCACGGTCGAGGAGCCCGAGAAGGGCCATGGACACGCTCATACCTGCGAGCATACGCTGCATGTATACATTCAGTAAATAGATGCGGAGACGGCGCGAAGTTGCTGCCCGGCCGGGGTTCTATGCCCCACGATGCCGGCGGCGGCCGCCGGACAGGGCAGGATGGGGGGATGAGGGAAACCAGAATCCCGGCCGGCGGGATGCGGGCCGCGATCGAGCGCAGTGGCTATTACCCGGGCCTGGTGTTTGACGCGGTGTCATCCGCCCTCGGGGGCGAGCCGGTCGTTTCCTACGTCGTCACCCACGACGCCCTGTTCGACCCCGGCATGGAGGTCCGCCGGCACATGACGGTCCTGGCCCTGACGCCGACCCGGCTCGTCTACTCGCACACCGACGAGAGCCCGGCCGACGCGGGCGACGAGGATTCCCGGGCCCAGGCGGAGACCAGCACCGAGGCGGTCAGGTTCACCCAGATCTCGTCGGTCGCGGTGACCCGGGTCATCCCGGACCCGGCCTCGTACGTGCCGGGCACCACGATGCCGAGCGAGGTGGTGCTGACCATCGGCTGGAACGTGCTGTCCCACATCGAGCTCGAGCCCGCGCACTGCGGGGATGATAGCTGCGAGGCGGATCACGGGTATACCGGCACGGTGACCGCCGATGACCTGACCATGCGGGTCAGCGAGGCCGCGGACGGGGAGGACGCGGTGCGGCAGGTGCTCGAGTTCGCCCAGGCGCTGTCCGAGGCCACCAGCCGGGCCTGACGCCGCCGCCGAAGAGGACAAGATGACAACCGAAGGCACGCCGGCCGCGATCACGGATCTGCCGGCGTCGCTGCCCACGCTGCCCCGTTACGGGGAGTCGAGCCTGGCGGACCTGGCCACGTCGGTGCTGGCCTCGCTGGGCGTGGCGGGGGAGGCGAACCCGCTGGAGTTCGAGCCTGCGGAGCGGGTGTGCCTGCTGGTGGTGGACGGGCTGGGCTGGGAGCTGCTGCGGGAGTACCCGGCGGCGGCGCCGTTCTTGTCCGAGCTGGCGGT
>JASHUI010000234.1:0-4308 GCA_030040095.1 Streptosporangiaceae bacterium
ACACCGTATGGAACGACAGCACGTACGCGTGCAGGATGTCGGCGTGCAAGGCGGTTGGCAGCCGCTTCAGCGCGGCCGGGTTGGCCTGGGCCGCGGCCGGCTTGAATCCCGGCGGCAGCGCCGCGCCGTGCAGCGCCGCGGCGAGGTTGGCCGCCAGGCGGCTGGAGAAGATCGACCCGAAGATGGCCACGCCGAACGACCCGCCGATCGTGCGGAAGAACGTAACGCTGGACGTGGCGGTGCCGAGATCCGCGTAATCCGCCGAGTTCTGCACGGCGATGACCAGCACCTGCAGGATCAGGCCGAGCCCGAACCCGAGCACGGCGAAGTAGACGTCCATGACCACGGACGTGGTCGTCTCGGTCAGCGTGGACAGCAGGTACAGGGCCAGCGTCATCGCCGCGGTCCCCACGATCGGATACACCTTGTACCGGCCGTACCGGGAGATGAGCTGCCCGCTGGCCACCGAGGTGAGCAGCAGGCCCAGCACCATCGGCAGCAGGTACACGCCGGAGATCGTCGGCGTCACCCCGCGCACGACCTGCAGGTACAGCGGCAGGAACGCGGTCGCGCCGAACAGCGCGAATCCCGCGCCGAAGCTGATGCCCGCGCTGACCGAGAACACCGGGTTGCGGAACAGCCGCCGCGGCAGCACCGGCTCCGCGGCCCGTCCGGCCGACAGCCACCAGCCCACGGCCAGGATCACCGCCGCGGCGCCGAGCCCGAACACCTCAGGGGACAGCCACGGGTAGGTGGTGCCGCCCCAGGAGGTCAGCAGCACCACGCTGGTCGCCGAGGCCGCCAGCAGCGCGGTCCCGGCGTAGTCGATCTTGTGCGCCTGGTGCGCCCCGGTGCCGGGCAGCGCGATCGCGATCGTGGCCAGCGCGAGGATCCCGATCGGCAGGTTGATGTAGAACACCCAGCGCCAGCCCAGGTTGTCCACGAAGAACCCGCCGAGCAGCGGCCCGGCCACGCTGGCCACGCCGAACACCGCGCCGAACGCGCCCTGGTACTTGCCGCGCTGGCGGGGCGATACCACGTCGCCGACGATGGCCTGGGCCAGCACGATCAGTCCCCCGCCGCCCAGGCCCTGCAGGGCACGGAAGCTGATCAGCTCGAACATGCTGCGCGACAGCCCGCACAGCGCCGACCCGATCAGGAAGATCACGATCGCGGCCTGGAACAGCCGCTTGCGGCCGTACTGGTCGCCGAGCTTTCCCCACAGCGGCGCGGAGACGGTGGTGGCCAGCAGGTAGGCGGTGACCACCCACGACAGGTGGCTGAGCCCGCCGAGGTCGCCGACGATCGTGGGCAGCGCCGTGGCCACGATGGTCTGGTCCAGCGCCGCGAGCAGGATCGCCAGCATGAGCGCCGCGTAGATGAGGACCAGGCCGCCGCGGGGGGCAACGGCCGGCCCGGCCTGGGGGGTGTCCTGCATGGGCGGTTCCTACCCGCTATCGGGCATGTTCTCCCGGGGCGGGACCGCCGCGGCCTGGTCCGCGGCAGTGGCGGCGCCCCCGTCCGGCGAGGGGAGGCGCCGCCACGATGACGCGGCGCGGACGATCAGTAGCCGTAAGCGCCGCCGCCGCTGCCGCTGCTCCCGCTGCTGCCGGAACCGGACGAGGACGACTTGGCCTTGATCTTCGCCCCGGAGGCGGTCATCGCCCACCACAGCCCGCCGGAGGCGTTCAGGTCGTTGCCGCTGTCCGTGCCCGCGCTGGTGTCGCTCTTGAACAGGTAGAGCGGATGGCCGTCGTACGTGGCCTGGATCACGCCGTCGGCCCGCTTGATCGTGCCCAGCGTGCCGCTCAGCGTGACGCCCGGGGCCGGGCTCGGGGTGCCGGTCAGCGGCGGCCAGTAGCTGGCGCAGCTGCCGTTGCAGTTCGACGTGGTCGGGGTGTCGTTCGCGAACCAGTAGATGACGAACCCCTGGGAGTCGGTCAGCACCTTGTGGCCGCTGATCGTCGTGAGCTTGAGCCCGGCGGCCGAGGCGGAAGTGCTGCTGGTGGTGCTGCCGGTACCGCTGGTGCTGGAGGCAGCCGGCGGCTTGGACGTGCTGGAACTGCTCGGCGTGCTGGAACTGGCGCTGCCACACGCCGCAAGCCCAACGACGGCGGCAGCGGCAAGAACGGAAGCCGCCAACCATCGATTACGCATCGTATCCTCTCCATTCGTAACGGTTACCCGCTCCGCGTACACCACCACCACGTACGCTCCGCGGGAATCGTTCAAGCCCGTCGAGAGAAAGGCTTCAGGCCGATATCCGGTGGCATAGCCAGGCCAGCGAGAGCGGATAGCGGTAGTCGATGCCGCCGTGCCCGGCGTCGAACAGCTCGAACCTGACCACGTCGTCGACGACGCCGATCTCGTGCAGCGCCTGACGGAACGCCTCCGCGCCCAGGTCGAGGAAGTGCTCGTCCCTCGTGCCCGCGTCGATCCAGATCGCCCGCAGCGACCGGAGCGCCCCCGCGTACCTCGGCACCATCCGCACCGGGTCCCAGTCCAGCCAGCGCTCCCACACGTCCTCGCGCACCGCGCCGGTGCGCGGATCGAACGGCAGCTCCACGGATCCGTCCTCGTGCGCCGAGAAGCAGGCGGCCACCCCGAGCACCTCGAGCAGGACCCTGTCGGCCTCCTTGGTGAAGGCGACCCGCGACCTGAACTCGTCCCACCACCGCCAGATGTCGCCGTCGTAGTCCCGCAGCAGCCGGGCCGCCCTGGCGAACGCGCCCATGTAGGAGTGCTCGTAGAGCGCGTCGCCCGCGTGCGTGGCCAGCGCGCCGAACAGGTCGGGCCGCAGCATCGGGGTGATCATCGCGCCGAACCCGCCGCTGGACTTGCCCATGATCGCCCGGTGCCCGGGCCCGGCCAGGGTCCGGTACCGCCCGTCCACCCAGGGCACGATCTCGTCGCACAGGTAGGAGTGGTAGCGCCCGGTGCCGGGCGAGTCGACGAACTGGCTGCCGCCATAGGACGTCCAGGCGTCCACGTAGACCACCAGGGCGGCCGGCGCCTCCCCGCGGGCGAATACCGCGTCGGCCGTCTCGGGGAACGGCTGCCGGAACGGGCTGCGGTTCCGCCACGTCGTGAGGTACCCGCCATAGCCCTGGATCACGAAGACCACGGGATAGCGGCGGTCCGGGTCGTCGTCGTACCCGGGCGGCAGGTACACCCATAGCGGCCGCTCGTGCGGGTCCCCCAGCGGGTTGCCCCGCAGCAGCTCACTGGCGATCACGCGTTGTTCGAGCTGGCCGGCCAGCTCGGCAGACCAGGGCAGCATGGGGCCTCCAGCGGGAGTCCTGAACGAGCCCCCAGTCTGTCACGCGGCGGGATCGGCCACCCGGGCCAGCAGCAGCGGCTCGCCGGTGCCGGCATCGGTCACGAGCATCAGGTAGGGCCGGTCGAACACCACCCCGGCCGGCTGTACCGGCGCGGCGCCCGGCAGGACGCTGACCCCGGTCGCCGCGCTGGCCACGGTGCCGTTCTCGGCCACGGCCAGGGTGGCCGCGTGCACCACCGCGCCGATGCAGCAGGCCTGGCTGGACAGCCCGCTGAAGTCGGCGCTGCCGCCGAAGGCGATCCCCATGCCCAGGCCGGTCAGCAGGTCCCGCAGGCTGGCCGAGGAGCTCAGCCTGACCTTGGGCAGCGAGATCGCGGTCCGGTCGCCGCCCCGGCCGGCCAGCGCCGTCTCGACGCGGGCCAGGGTGGCGGGCGGCAGCGCCGGGCAGCCGCCGGACCCGGAGTCGGGCAGCAGCGCGATCATCGACAGCTTCCCGCCGCGGTACGGGAGCGACACCGCCGTCCAGCCGCCCGAATCGGTCACCCGGAAGCCGCTGCCGTGCAAGAACTGGGCGCTGACCCTCCGGCCGGCCGCGGTGGTGAACGGCCCGGGCATGGTCTGGGTGGCCTGGAACGGCGAGGCCCAGGCCGCGTGCAGGTACAGCGCGTCGGTCAGCACCCAGCCAGCGCGGTTCACCTCGGCGGGCGTCAGCAAGTCCGGGATGTGGCCGCGGGTGGCCGCGTCGATCGAGGCGTTGATCTGCTGTACCGCCCGGCCGGGATCGTTCAGGAGGGGAACCCGCCACAGGGCCGCCCCGTAGCCCGTGGCCACGTCATCCAGGTAGCCGCGGTCGGTGGTCAGCGACGGGTCGGCCCAGACGCGATCGCTCCCGGCCACCGTGACGCCCGGCCCGTCCAGCTCGCGCAGCGCGACCGACCGGGCGTGCAGGCCCGCCAGCAGCGCCGGGCCGACGGCCGGCAGGTGCAGCACCCGCTCCATGGCCAGCGCGGTGGCGCCGCGGGCGCCCA
>JASHUI010000001.1:0-3064 GCA_030040095.1 Streptosporangiaceae bacterium
GCAGCTCGCGCCGGGACTGCACGGCCTGTTCTCCGGCCAGGTGTCCACGTTCCGGGGCAAGCGGCAGCTCGCGCACCCCGAGTACGAGCTGCTCGGGCTGGACGACGACGCGCACCGGGCCGCCGAGTACGCCGCGGAGATCATCCCGGTCTACCCGGCGGCGAACGGGATCACCTCCTGGCAGATCGCCGGCGCGATGCGCATCGTGCTCGACGTCCTGGACATCCAGGACCCGATGCCCCGCGCGACCAGGGACCGCCATGGCTTGCGCGGCCTGGCCGACGCGCTGCGCGGCATCCACCGGCCGATCGACCGGGCCGACGTGGAGCGGTCGAGGAACCGGCTGAAGTGGGACGAGGCGTTCCTGCTGCAGACCGTGCTGGCGCAGCGCCGGCTCGCCGCCACCGCGTACTCCGCGACGCCGCGCCCGCGCGTCCCCGGCGGGCTGCTCGACGCCTACGACGAGAGGCTGCCGTTCGAGCTGACCATCGGGCAGGAACTGGCCGGCACGCAGATCGGCGAGGAGATCGCGCGCGATCACCCGATGCACCGGCTGCTGCAGGGAGAGGTGGGCTCCGGCAAGACCGTGATCGCCGTGCGGGCGATGCTCCAGGTCGTCGACGCCGGGGGACAGGCCGCGCTGCTCGCGCCGACCGAGGTGCTGGCCCAACAGCACTTCAGGTCGATCACCGAGCAGCTCGGGCCGCTGGCCCTGGCCGGCCAGCTGGGCGGCGCGGAGCACGCCACCAGGGTGGCCCTGCTCACCGGCTCGCTCGGGGCCGCGGCGCGCCGGCGGGCGCTGCTGGAGGCGGCTTCCGGCGAAGCCGGGATCGTGATCGGTACCCACGCCCTGTTGCAGGAGCGCGTTCAATTCTGTGATCTCGGCTTGGTGGTCATCGACGAGCAGCACCGGTTCGGGGTGGAACAGCGCGACGTGCTGCGGGACAGGGCCGGGGACGGACGGCCGCACCTGCTGGTCATGACGGCCACGCCGATACCCCGCACGGTGGCCATGACCGTCTTCGGCGACCTGGAGATGTCCACGCTGACCGAGCTGCCGGCCGGCCGGTCGCCCATCGGCACGCACGTGGTGCCCGCGGCCGAGAAGCCGCACTACCTGTCGCGGGTCTGGGAGCGGCTGCGCGAGGAGGCGGGCCGGGGCCGTCAGTGTTACGTGGTCTGCCCGCGGATCGGCGATGCGGCCGGCGACGGGCGCGCCGGGCCCGAGGACGGGGAGGAAGACGGGCGATTTTACGCCCCGTCTGGCGAGGACGAGGCTCCCGGCGGCGGCCTGGCCGGGGGTGCGGTGCGCCCGCCGATCGCCGTCCTGGACCTCGCGGCCGATCTGGAGCACGGCGCTCTGGCCGGGCTCCGCCTCGGGGTGCTGCACGGCAGGCTGCCCCCGGACGAGAAGGACCGGACGATGCTCGCGTTCGCGGCCGGGTCGCTGGACGTGCTGATCACGACCACCGTGGTGGAGGTCGGCGTGGACGTGCCGAACGCCACCGCCATGGTGATCATGGATGCCGACCGGTTCGGCGTGTCGCAGCTGCACCAGCTGCGCGGCCGGGTCGGACGGGGCCGCCACGAGGGCCTGTGCCTCCTGGTCACCGAGGCGGAGGCGGGCAGCAAGTCGCGGCAGCGGCTGGACGCCGTGGCCGCGACCCTGGACGGGTTCATGCTGTCCCGGCTCGATCTGGAGCAGCGGCGAGAAGGCGACGTGCTGGGCGAAGCCCAGGCCGGGCGCAGGTCGAGCCTGAAGCTGCTGACGCTGCTGAAGGACGAGGACCTGATCGGCCAGGCCCGCGACGAGGCCAGGGAGCTGGTCGCGGCCGATCCGGCCCTGGCCGGGCAGCCCGCGCTGGCCGCGGCGGTCCGCGAACTGCTGGACCGAGAGCAGGCTGAGTACCTTGAAAAGGCGTGAGACCCGCCGGTGACCCGCATCATCGCCGGAACGGCGGGCGGCAGGCGGCTCTCGGTGCCCGCGGGCCGGGACACCCGGCCGACGTCGGACCGGGCCCGCGAGGGACTGTTCGCCACGATGCTGGCCATCAGCGGCCCGCTCGACGGGGCCAGGGTGCTCGACCTGTACGCGGGGTCGGGCGCGGTGGGCCTCGAGGCGCTGTCGCGAGGCGCGTCGGACGTGCTGCTGGTCGAATCGGACGCCCGCGCGGCCCGCGTGATCCGGGCCAACATCGAAGCGCTGCGGCTGCCGGGCGCCCGGCTGCTCGCCGACCGGGTCGAGCGGGTCCTGGCCCGCGGGCCCGGCGATGACCCGCCGCGGGACGTCGTGTTCGCCGACCCGCCCTACGCGGCGCCAGACGAGCAGGTGCAGCGGATGCTCGACGCGCTGCGCGGCCGCGGGTGGCTCGCGCCCCGGGCGCTGGTGGTCGTCGAGCGGGCCACTCGGTCGGGCCCGCTGGCCTGGCCTGCCGGGTATACGCCGGAGCGGTCCCGCGGTTACGGTGAGGCCACGCTCTGGTACGGTCTGGGCGCAGGCGCGGGGCCTGCGGCAGCGTTATGGGCAGGAGGGAAGTCAGCGTGCGCCGTGTGGTCTGTCCAGGATCGTTCGACCCCGTCACCAACGGACATCTCGACATCATCACCCGCGCCGCGCGGCTGTCCGACAACGTAGTCGTCGCCGTGGCGCGCAACCCGAACAAGACCGCGATGTTCACTCTCGACGAGCGGCTGGAGATGCTGCGCGAGGTCACCAAGGAGCTGGACAACGTCAGCGTGGTCAAGTTCGACGGCCTGATCGTCGACTTCTGCAAGGCCAACGACATCTCGGCCATCGTCAAGGGCCTGCGCGCGGTCAGCGACTTCGACTATGAGCTGCAGATGGCGCAGATGAACTACAACCAGGCCGGCGTGGAGACGGTGTTCATCACCACGAACCCGCTCTGGGCGTTCCTGTCCTCGAGCCTGGTCAAGGAGTTCGCCATGTACGGGGGCGACGTGCAGAGCCTGGTGCCGGGGCCGGTGCTCGACCGGCTCACCGTCCGCTCGGCCGACGCTAGCCAGCCCCGCCGGCCGCTGGCCAGCCCGGCCGACCGCTAGCCAG
>JASHUI010000235.1:0-16150 GCA_030040095.1 Streptosporangiaceae bacterium
CGTTCGTATCGGGCGTGCCGCCCGCCCCGCTCCCGCGATGCGCGGGCGGCGCCCTATGCCCGGCGAAGTGACTCGCATTATCGCCCGCCGGGCAGCGGATGCGGGGCGCCAGCACGTTCTGGAAACGGCCTGCGTTCTGCTGATGATCGTCGCCGGGCTGATCTACCCGTGGCCTCTCTGGCTGGTCGGCTTCCTGATCTGGCTGGTAGCGGTCAGCATCGCGACGATGTGCAGCGTGTGGAGCCTTCCGGACAAATGGGTCGGCATCGTCGGGCCCGTGGCGCTGGTCATTATCGGCACCGCCACGCTCGTCTCGATGGGCGGCACGCTCGCGAACCTGCATGACTACGTCCACGAGGCGCTCGCGGACTCGGTGTGGCTGATCAAGGTCGGCGCCGTGCTCGGCGGGGGCTTCTTGGGCTGGCGCCTGGAACGAGGTCGTCGCCCGCCCGCGGTCCCGCCCTGGCTCCGCCGCAACCGGCGATGACCGGCCGACCGCCGCCGCCGACCTGGCCTATCCGGCTCCCCGCTGCCGATCCTCCGAGGCCCGGGCAGCGTGAGCCGTTGCTTCCCGCGGCTGCGGCGGCGATCAGGCGCGGCGCCGGCCGCTAAATTTTGGACCTGTTCCAGACATGATTGCTGCTGATCAGAGCGGGTATCAGAAAACGTGGGTCTTGATGCTTGGCGGGGGGCAGCTCAGTCGCACCCGCTGTTTCCTGGCTTCGCACGCGATCCCGTCCCAGCACCATCCGACGTGTGAGGCTGTGGAGGGCGTGGCCTCGGCTGCCTAGGCCGGGGCCACGCCGCTGTGGTGGTCGCCTGCGCCGTCCGGTGCCGTGGCGCGGCTTCTCCAGGGCCTGTCGGGGCTAATCGTGACCGGGCTCGGGGCCGCCAGGATCCGCCATATGTGCCGCTCTACCGATAGCCTTATAGGACGTGCCCTCGCGGGCGCGTCCGACGGTTCCTCTTCGCGTAAGGTCTCGCCCGTGCCCACTGGCAAGGTCAAGTGGTATGACGCCGACAAGGGATTCGGCTTCCTCACCCGCGATGACGGCGGTGAGGTATTCGTGCACTCCACCGCCCTGGAGAGTGCTAGCACAGTGCTACGCCCCGGCCAGCGCGTCGAATTCGGCGTGGCCGAGGGGCGCAGGGGCACGCAGGCACTTCAGGTGCGGACACTCGACCCTCCGCCAACCGTAGCCAAGGCGAGCCGGAAGAGCCCCGACGAGATGACCGTGATCATCGAGGACCTGATCAAGCTGCTGGACGGGGTATCGAACACCTACCGGCGAGGCAAGCATCCCGACAGCCGCGATGCGAAGAAGATCGCAGCTGTGCTGCGGGCGGTCGCGAGCGACCTCGAGGTCTGATTCCGGCGGTCCGGGTCCTGGGTTCCTGAGCCGGGTGCGGCTAGGTTTGCTGGGCCGGGCGTGGCCGGCGCGCGGCGACCGCGGCCGCGGTGGCGACGTCGCCCGGGTAGCGCCGGCTGGCCGCGAACAGGAACACGGCCGACGCCGTCAGCGGGACCATCATGACCACGAATGTCCACCTGAGCCCGCTGTTCCCGCCGCCGAACACGTACTGGGAGACCACCCCGAACAGCACCGGCGCCAGAGCCTGGGCCCCGGTGCGGATGAAGTTGCGCACGCCTTCGGCGCGTCCCCACAGCCAGGGGGGCATGATGTCCAGCCGGGCCGCGTCGATCGGCGGGTTCTGGGCGGACAGGAAGACGCCGGCCAGCACGACGTAGGGGAGCGCGCTGAGCGCGCTGTGGGTGATCAGCGCCGGGATGAACATCACCACGGTCGCGGCGGCGGCCACGGCCGCGACCATGACCCGGCCGTTGATCCGGCCCCGGTGCAGCAGGGCGTCGCCCAGCGGTCCGCCGGTCAGCACGCCGATGACCGCGCCCGCCCCCACCACCAGGAGCAGGAAGTTGGCCAGCACCTGCCCGATGCCGTACTGACCGCGCACGAACTCGACGCCGAACGTCTCGATACCGGCCAGGAAGTAGTAACCGCAGGCGCCCGACACGATCAGGGCCACGTTGGTGCGAACCCGCAGCACGTACTTGACGGCCATGCCGAACGACATGGTCCGCCTGCTGCCCAGCCTGACCAGGTCCGGGTCGGGTGTGATGCCGCGCTCCTCGGCCAGGCGCTGGGCGTCGGTCGGCTCGTGCGTCCCCGGCCGCGGCTGGCCGCCCTGCATCCCCGGCGCTGGCGCCTCGGGCTGGGTGGTCGCGGGGTCGGACGGCGACCCGTAACCCGGCTCGGGCGGGAGCACGCCCTGGCCCCCGCGGGCGGGCTCCGGCAGCTTGAAGACCAGCCAGGCCAGGACGAACGCGGGCAGGGCCAGGATGAGGAAGGCTGCGCGCCAGGACAGGGCGGCGATGTCGCCGGTGACCGCGAACCCGACGCCGGCCCCGGCCAGTTCCCCGGTCAGGATGTAGCCGTAGATCTTGCCCCGCTCCGAGCCGGGAATCCAGTCCCCGACGAGCGAGGCAACGGTGGGTGCCGTGGCCGCGGCGACCGCGCCCAGCCAGACCCGGTCCAGCATCAGCTGGCCGAACGAGTGGGCGGTCGCGCCCCAGATCATCGCGACGCCCCAGATCACGATCGCGGCGCCCAGGATCCAGGTGCGCCGGGCCCGGTCGGCCAGCACGCCGAAGGGCACCGAGAACACCGCGCCCACCAGCGAGGTCACGGCAACGAGCAGGCCGATGTCGGTATTCCCGATATGCAGCGCGTGCCGCAACTGCACCGCGGCGGCCCCGACCGTCGCCGCGTCCGCGCTGGACAGGGCCAGCACGCTGCCGAGCACCAGGATGATCCGGGTCCTCGCGGGCCCCCCGGAGGCCGTGACCAGCCGCCTGCTCGCGGCCTGCCCGCCGCGACGGACGACGCGATACGCGGACCCGAACGCCGCCCTCGACCGCGCCGGTCCTTCCGTGCTCCGCAAATGGTCCTCGTCTTCCCCGACGGAACCGGGCCAGCGGCAGGCCCCCGGCCGTGCACGCGTCCCGACTCACCCACTGCCCCCAAGTATTCTTCCTTGCGGCGGCTGCGACGACCGTCCAGCGCGCCGAATCGTGTGCGTCCCGCCATCTGGATGCGTAGTAACCGTCGAATGAGGAACAATTACTGAACGTGAGCACGCTTCGAACTCGCACCGGCCGGGCCGGCGCCAGGGAACTCGACGCGGCCTGTGCCGAGGCCGTGGACCTAGCCAGGTCTGCCGCTGAGGAGGTGGCCGGCCCGGCGCTGGTCGGCGAGCATCTCGGGGCCGAGGCCGAGGGCGACCGGGTGGTCACGCACCTGTTCGCGTGCCTCGATCCGGCCTACCTCGGCTGGCGCTGGGCGGTCACCGTCGCCCGCGCCTCGCGGGCCAAGGTGGTCACTGTCAGCGAGAGCGAGCTGCTGCCCGGCCCGCAGTCGCTGCTGGCGCCCGACTGGGTTCCCTGGCGGGACCGGGTCCGGCCCGGCGACCTGGGTCCCGGCGACCTGCTGCCCGCGTCGTCGGATGACGAACGCCTGGTCCCCGCGTTCATGTTCGAGGGCGACGAGGGCGTGCTCGACTGGGACGACAGCGCGCCGTGGGATGCCGCGCTGCCCACGATCGGCCTGCCGCCCAGCGGCCACCCCGCGGCGTTCCCGGCCGTCGGCGCCAGCCTGGCGGGCGAAGAGGAAGACGCTGTGGCGGGGACCAAGCGGGCCCGGGTGCTGTCGGCGATCGGGCGGGACGAGACCGCGCTGCGCTGGTACTCCGGCGACCACGGGCCGCGCAGCCCCCTGGCGCATGCGGCGCCCGGACCGTGCATGACCTGCGGCTTCCTGGTCCGGCTCGGCGGCCCGCTGGGCCGGGTCTTCGGGGCATGCGCGAACGAGTACGCGCCGGACGACGGGCGGGTGGTGTCACTGGACCACGGCTGCGGCGCGCACTCCGAGGCGGCGACGGCGTCGGGCGTGCCCGGCGCGGCGTCGCCGGTGATCGACGAGCTCGGCTACGACCTGGTCGACGCGCCCGGGGTCTCCATGGAGGACACCGTCTTCGAGTCGCTCGACCACAGCTAGCCGCGGGTTTGCCCGGCCTCGGCGCGGCGCCGCGCGGCACGCTCGCGGGACCGCTTCAGCCGCGGCACGTACAGCAGCCCGAACAGGCCCAGGCCGAGGCCGGTGACGCAGGTCCAGATCCACCACCGGTCGGACGGCGGGATGTCCGTCCTGATCGCGAGCAGGACGATCAGCGCGACCGCCCATCCGGCCGTGATCACCCCCGTGACCAGCTGGTCATTGGCCTCCAGCGGAGGCGGGGCTGGGCGGCGGGCATTGCTCACGTGTTCCAAGGTAACGTGGCCGCCCTTGCGTGATGTACTTGGATCCGGGAACGCGAACAGCGCGTGCCCGGTCATCCCGCTAATGGTTTGCCGGAATGCCGGTACCTCCGGTACCGTTAGCAAGAGTAATGACTCAGGCTAATGAACACGACTTCACCGCAGACCAGATCCGACGCCGGCCTGGCCTCAGCGCTCAGGATCTCAGTGAGCCGGCTCGCGCGCCGGCTCCGCGCGGAACGCACGGTGCACGGGTTGCCCGAGCTGTCCGAGCTGTCCGACACTCAACTCGGGGCCCTGGCTACCCTCGAGCGGCACGGCGCGATGACCCCCGGCGAGCTGGCCGATCACGAGAAGGTGCAGCCGCCGTCCATGACCAGGGTCATCGCCGTCCTCGAGCAGCGCAACCTGGTGATGCGCTCGGCGCACGCGACGGACAAGCGCCAGGTGATGCTCTCCGTGACCGACGCGGGACGGGACCTGGTGTACCAGTCGCGCAGGCTGAGGGACGCCTGGCTGGCCCGGCGGCTCCGGGAGCTGACCCCGCAGGAGCGGGCGAAGCTGCGCGCGGCGGCTCCGATCCTGGAGAAGCTCAGCCAGTCCTAGCCGGCGCGCCCGGCCGGGTCTTCAGCTCGCTGCATACCCGCAACTACCGGCTGTTCGCCACCGGCCAGGTGATCTCGAACACCGGAAGCTGGATGCAGCGAGTGGCGCAGGACTGGCTCGTGCTCGACCTCACGCACGGCAGCGGGTCCGCGCTGGGCATCACCACGGGGCTGCAGTTCCTGCCGCTGCTGCTGTTCAGCCTCTGGGGCGGGATGGTGGCCGACCGCTGCTCCAAGCGCCGGATCCTCATGGTGACCCAGTCGGCGATGGGCGGGCTCGCGCTGATCCTCGGCGTCTTGGCGCTGACCCACACCGTGCGGATCTGGCAGGTCTACGCTCTGGCGTTCGGGCTCGGGCTGGCCACCGTGGTGGATAACCCCACGCGCCAGGCGTTCAGCGCCGAGATGGTCGGACGCGGCGGGGTGGCCAACGCGATCGCGCTCAACAGCGCGGTGTTCAACCTGGCCAGGATCGCCGGCCCGGCCGTGGCCGGCCTGATCATCAGCGTGCTCGGGACGCCCGCGGCCTTCCTGGTCAATGCCGCGTCCTACGGCGCGGTGCTGATCGGGCTGAAGCTGATGCGGCCCTCTGAGCTGCACGCTGCCGAGCGGCTGCCCCGGGCCAAGGGCCAGTTGCGGGAGGCGATCGGCTACGTCCGGGAGCGCCCGGCGCTGTGGATGACGATGACGCTGATCTTCTTCGTGGCCACGTTCGGCATGAACTTCCAGGTGACGAACGCGCTCATGTCCCGCGAGGTGTTTCACACCGGGGCGGGCGCGTTCGGCTTCGCCTCCGCGGTGTTCGCGGTCGGAGCCCTGGGCGGGGCGCTGCTCGCCGCGCGCCGTGGACGGCCCACCATGGCGCTGCTGCTGGGCACGTCGCTGGCGTTCAGCGTGCTGGAGGTGGTCACCGGGCTGATGCCGGCGTTCTGGCTGTTCCTGATCATGCTGGTGCCGACCGGCCTGTCGCTGCTCACCCTGACCACGGCCACGAACTCCGCCACGCAGCTCGGCACCTCGGCCGACATGCGAGGCCGGGTCATGGGCCTGTACATGCTGGTCTTCCTGGGCGGAGCCCCGATCGGATCGCCACTGGTCGGCTGGGTCGCCGAGGTCTTCGGGCCGCGAATGAGCCTGATCGCCGGGGGCTTGATATCCGCCGTGGCCACGCTCGTGATCGCGGGCTGCTATGCCCGCAGCCGCAGCGTACGGGTCCGCGAGCACCTGCGGCCCGCGGTGCTGGCCAAGATGGTGAGCTGACGGCGATCCGGTTGCCCGCGCTGCGGCGAGGGCGCCAGGATGGCCGAGTGCGGCTGTTCGTTGCGATCGCGCCGCCGCCCGCGGTGCTGGACGAGCTCGAGTCTCGCGTGGCTCCGCTTCGCGCGGCCGAACCGGCGCTGCGCTGGACCGGCCGGCAGGCATGGCACCTGACCCTGGCGTTCCTCGGCGAGGTCGGCGACGACGCGGCGGCGGCGCTCGCTCCCCGCCTCGAGCGAGCCGCCCTCCGCCATCCGAGCATGTCGCTCTCCTTCGCCGGCGCCGGGGCATTCCCCTCCCCGGGCCGGGCCCGGGTGCTCTGGGCCGGCATCAGCGGTGACCGCCAGGGCCTGGCCAAGCTGGCCGGCTCGGTCGCGGCGGGGGCACGGCGGGCCGGGGCCCCGCCGCCGGACGAGGGCAGGCGGTTCCGCCCGCACCTCACTCTGGCTCGCTGCCGCGAGCCGGCCGACATCGGAGAACTGGTCGGGGCGCTGGCCGGATTCGCGGGCGCGTCCTGGACGGCGGCGGAGATCCACCTGATCCGCAGCGACCTGGGCGGCGGGGCACCTCGGTACGAGACCAGAGGCAGCTGGCCGCTGCGAACGACGCCAGACGGAGCGTTAAATAGTCAGATTTGACCGTCCTGTCAGACCGTCCTCGCGGCGCCGGGCGATGTGCAGGCGGCGCCCGTCAGAGCCGCTCGGCCACGTAGTCGATGCAGGCGGTGAGCGCCTGGACGTCGGCCGGGTCCACGGCCGGGAACATCCCGATCCGCAGCTGGTTGCGGCCGAGCTTGCGGTAGGAGTCGGTGTCGACGATCCCGTTGGCGCGCAGCGCCGCCGACAGCCCGGTGGCGTTGATCGCGTCGTCGAAGTCGATCGTGCCGACCACCTGGGAACGCTGCAGCGGGTCGGCCACGAACGGGGCGGCGAACGGCGTCTTCTCGGCCCACTCATACAGGACGGCCGATGACCGCGCGGTCCTGGCCGTCGCCCAGGCTAGCCCGCCCTGACCCAGCATCCACTCCACCTGGTCTGCCAGCAGGAACAACGTGGCGACGGCGGGCGTGTTGTAGGTCTGCTGCAGCCGCGAGTTGTCGATCGCGACCTGCAGCGAGAAGAACTCCGGGATGTACCGGCCGCTGGCCGCGAGCTTCCCGGCCCGGTCGAGCGCGGCCGGCGACATCAGGGCCAGCCAGAGCCCGCCGTCGGAACCGAACGACTTCTGCGGGGCGAAGTAGTACACATCGACCTCGCCGGCCCGCACCGGCAGGCCGCCGGCGCCGCTGGTCGCGTCCACGATGACCAGCGCGTCCGGGTCGGCGCCGGCCACCCGGCCCACCGGCATCGCCACGCCGGTCGAGGTCTCGTTGTGGGTCAGCGCGTAGGTGTCTGCGCCGTCCTCAGGGCGCGGCTGGGGGTGGGTTCCCGGCGGCGACTCGATGACCGTCGGCGCCTCCAGCCACGGCGCGCCGGCGGTCACCCGGGCGAACTTCGAGGAGAACTCCCCGAACGACAGGTGCTGAGCCTTGTGGTCCACCAGGCCGAACGCGGCGATCTCCCAGAACGCTGTGGTGCCCCCGTTGCCCAGCACGACCTCGTATCCGTCCGGGAGCGAGAACAGCTGTGCCATCCCGTCGCGGATCCGCCGCACCAGGGAGCGGACCGGCGCCTGCCGGTGGGATGTTCCGAGGTAGACGGCCCCGCTGGCGGCCAGCGCGGCCAGCTGCTCGGGGCGGATCTTCGACGGGCCGCAGCCGAACCTGCCGTCGGCGGGCAGCAGGTTACCGGGGATGACGATCTCGGTCATAAGGGTCAGACTTCCTTGTCCACGACATCGGCCGCGCCGGGCACCTCCGACACCGGGCGGCTCTTCGGGCCCACGTACCGCGCGCTGGGCCGGATCAGGCGGCCTGCCTGCTTCTGCTCCATGATGTGCGCCGCCCACCCGGCGGTCCGCGCGCAGGTGAACATGGAGGTGAACATGTGCAAGGGTACCTGGGCGAAGTCGAGCACGACCGCCGACCAGAACTCGACGTTCGTGGCCAGCACCCGGTCCGGCCTGCGGGCGTGCAGTTCGGCCAGGGCGGCCTTCTCCAGTGCCTCGGCCACCTCGAACCGGGGCGCCCCGAGTTCCCTGGCCGTCCGGCGCAGCACCCGGGCCCGGGGGTCCTCGGCCCGGTACACCCGGTGACCGAAGCCCATCAGCCGCTCGCCGCGGTCGAGCGCCGACTTGACCCAGGCGTCGGCGTTGCCGTTGCGCTCGACCTGCTCGATCATGCTCAGGACCCGGGCCGGGGCACCGCCGTGCAGCGGCCCGGACAGCGCGCCGACCGCGCCGGACAGCGCCGCGGCCACGTCCGCGCCGGTCGAGGCGATGACCCGCGCGGTGAACGTCGAGGCGTTCATGCCGTGCTCGGCCGCGGAGACCCAGTAGGAATCGATCGCCTTCACGTGCCTCGGGTCCGGCTCGCCCTGCCAGCGGATCATGAACCGCTCGGTGATCGTCTTCGCCTCGTCCACCCGCCGCTGCGGAACCATCGGCAGGCCCAGCCCGCGCGCCGCCTGCGCCACGAACGACAGGGCCATCACCGAGGCCCGGGCCAGGTCGTCGCGGGCCTGTTCGTCGTCGATGTCGAGCAACTGCTGCATGCCCCAGGCTGGCGCAAGCATGGCCAGTGCGCTCTGCACGTCCACCCGGATGTCGCCGGAGTGCACCGGGATCGGGTAGGGCTCGGCCGGAGGCAGGCCGGGCTCGAAGGAGTTGTCCACCAGCAGGCCCCAGACGTGGCCGTAGGACACGTGCCCGACCAGTTCTTCGATGTCCACCCCGCGGTAGCGGAGCGCGCCTCCCTCCCTGTCCGGTTCCGCGATCTCCGTTTCGAACGCGACGACACCTTCCAGACCGGGCGTGAAATCGGACATCTGGCTCCTCCTTCGGGTCACCGGCAGGGCCTGTTCGGCCCGGTAGCGCTTCGCAGCCAGCCGATCTATTCAATCGTGCCCGGCGCGCCTGCGGTAACCCGCCCGGCCCGCCGGATTCCGCCCAAGAGCGGCGGAACGCGGCCAGGACCGGGCGCGCCGGCCGGGGCCCGGTGGCGGTCCGCGCAGCCGGTGTGTGAGGATCACTAGCCGTGGAACCGACACCTCGTGCGGCGGACGAGCCCGGGCTCACGCGGGCCATGCTGGCCGATGATCCGCTGGCCCAGTTCACGGCCTGGATGGCCGACGCGGTCGCCGCGGCGCTGCCCGAGCCCATCGCGATGGTGCTGGCCACGGTGTCGGCCAGCGGCCGGCCGCGGGCCCGGACGGTCCTGCTTAAAAGCTACGATTCCGGCGGATTTGTCTTCTACACCAACCGCACCTCCCGCAAGGGCACCGACCTGGCCGAGGTGCCGCGGGCCTGCCTGCTGTTCCCGTGGCACGCGATGCGGCGGCAGGTGATCATCGAGGGCACGGTGTCCGCCCTGTCCATCGCGCAGAGCGAGCCGTACTTCCGGTCCCGCCCGCGCGGCTCCCAGCTTGGCGCGTGGGCCAGCCGGCAGTCCACCGTGATCGGTTCCCGCGCCGAACTCGATGACCGCTACGACGAGCTTGCCCGGAAATGGCCGGAGGGAACGGACGTTCCGATGCCCGGCTTTTGGGGCGGATATCGGGTGATTCCCGAAGTGATGGAGTTCTGGCAGGGCAGGGTAAACCGGCTGCACGACCGGTTCAGGTACCGCCTGGACGGCGGCCGCTGGGTGATGGAGCGCCTGGCGCCCTGAGTTCCGCCGATATGGCGCGCCGGACGCGATCCTCCGGCGCTCTTCGTGGTTCGCCGACCTGGCCCTGCGGCATAGCATCGTTCGAGGAGGGAGGGCCGTTGACGGCGCACGGGCTCATTGACACCACGGAGATGTACCTTCGCACGGTTTTCGAACTGGAAGAGGAAGGCATCGTCCCGTTGCGTGCCCGCATTGCCGAGCGCCTGTCCCAGAGCGGCCCCACCGTGAGCCAGACCGTGGCCCGGATGGAACGCGACGGCCTGCTCCGTGTCGAGGGAGACCGCCAGTTGTCGCTCACCGGAACAGGCCGCGCGCTCGCCATGCGGGTGATGCGCAAGCACCGGCTGGCCGAGTGTCTCCTGGTCGGCATCATCGGGCTGCCCTGGGAAGAGGTGCACATAGAGGCGTGCCGCTGGGAACATGTGATTTCCGACACCGTCGAACGCCGCCTCGTCGAACTGCTCGGTTATCCGGTCCGGTGCCCGCACGGAAATATCATTCCCGGACTTGCAGAACTCGGCGTTCCGACCGATGCTAGCAAGCGCGCGCTTGCGGCAGGCCGGGAGCGCGCAGTGGCCATGACAATGATCGCGTCGCGCCGAGCCGAGCCGGTGGTGGTCCGCCGGATCAGTGAGCAGGTCCAAAGCGACGCGGCGCTGATGCTTAGACTCAAGGGCATCGGAATACAGCCTGGGCGGGAGATAACGCTGGCGGCTAGCGACGATGGTGTGCGGGTGATCGGTGAGGATGGAATCGGCAGTCTGGAGGCGGAACTACCGCGCCAGGTGGCCGCGCATGTATTCGTCACCAGGCCCTGACCTGTGCGGGTGCATGCGGCGAGCCGTTCGCGTGGCGGGGCCCAGATGAGGTCCCCCGCCCCGGACGTGCCTGTACTCCACTCGGTGCCCAGCACGGCGGAGATCCTCGAGCAGATGAGCTCGGCGGTGATGGTCGCCGACCGGAACGGGTGCCTGCTCTACGCGAACCGCTACGCGGAGAACCTGTTCGGCTTCCCTGACCAGGCCGCGCACCTGGTCGGCAAGCCGCTGGTCTCGCTGGGGTTCGAGGAGGGTGACGCGCCCAGGGTCAGCGACCTGGTGTCGCAGGTGACGCACGGCCGGTACTGGGAGGGCACCTTCGCGAGCCGTCGGCTGGATGGATCCCGGCTGCTGATCCGGGCCCGGGCCAGCTCGTTGCTCGACTCGTCCGGAGAGGTCACGGGCATCGTCGTCCTCGCCCGCGAGGCCACCCTGAGCGGCAGCCGGGCCGAGCGGGACCGGCTCAGGCTGCTCGAGCGCATCGGGGAGCGGCTGTCGCAGTCGCTCGAGTTGGACGTCACGCTCCGGCACGTCGCGGAGACGCTTGTGCCGCAGTTCGCCGACCACTGCCTGATCGACCTGTACCAGGGCGACAAACTGGTACGGAAGGCTCAGCTGCACGCCCGGGGCTGGTGGCCGCCGGACGGGACCTGGGCCCAGGTGGACGAGGTGGTCAGCTACCCGGTCGGGCACTTCTGCCAGCAGGCCATGTCGCGCCGGGACACCGTGGTGGTGGCGGACCTGAGCGAGAAGGAGTGGCCGGCCCCTCGCCAGTCGAGCCTGGACACGTGCGGCGACATCGGCCTCAGGTCGGTGATCGCGACGCCGCTGATCGCGCGCGGCCAGGTACTCGGCGTGATCAGCCTGGCCTTCTCCGATCTGACCCGGCGCGAGCACCGTCACTACACCTCCGATGACGGCGACTTCCTCGGCACCGTCGGCAGCCGGATCGCCATCGCCATCGACAACGCGATGCTGTTCGAGGAGGAGCGCCGCACCGCGCTGGCGTTCCAGACCAGCCTGCTGCCGCACGACCCGCCCGCGGTCGACGGCCTGACGGTCGCCTACAAGTACGTGCCGGCCAAGCCGCTAGAGACCCACGGCCAGGGCATCCAGACGCAGGTGGGCGGGGACTGGTACGACATCATCCCGCTGTCCGCCGGCCGGGTCGGCATCGTCATCGGCGACGTCGAGGGACGGGGCGCCCGCGCGGCCGCGATCATGGGACAGCTCAGGGCCGCGCTGCGGGCCTTCGCTCAGGACGACAAGCCGCCCGCCGAGATCCTGCGCCGGCTCGACGACTGGTGCCGGACGCTCGAGCTGACGGCCCCGGATGCCTCGGGCGGTTACGGCGCCGATCCGCCCACGGTGAGCTGCACCTACCTGGTCTACGACGCCTGGTCGCGGACGCTGTCGTTCGCCAACGCCGGCCACGACGCCCCGCTGCTGATCACCGGCAACGAGGTCGGGCAGATGGAGATCGAGCACAAGGGCGTGCTGCTGGGCGTCCGCGGCAAGGGGATGCCCGGCCTGCCGACCTACCGCGAGGAGACGCGATACCTGGCTCCGGGCTCGGCGCTGGTCTTCTACACCGACGGCCTGACCGACCGGCGGCACCGGGCGGACGGCGAGGGCCACTACACCGAGGCCGAGGCGCTGGAGATGCTCCGCAAGGCGGTACGGGACGTGGCCACGGGCAGTGTGGAGGCCATCGCCGAGGCCGCCGAGCAGGCCGTGCCCGGGGAGATCGACGACGACATGGCGATTGTCGTGGTCCGCACCTCCGCCGTGGAACTCGCCTCCCGGGAGCGTAACTTCCCGGCCGAGCCGATCCGGGTCTCCGAGGCTCGGCGGCTGGCCAGTCAGACGTTCGCCGCCTGGGGCATGGACGAGGGCCAGGCTGACCTGGCCTGCCTTCTGGTCTCCGAGGTGGTGACGAACGTGGTGCTGCACGCCGCGGTCTCGCCGAGCCCTCGGCATGAGTTCGCCATAGAGGCCCAGGGGCTCGAGGATGTCCTGGATGACACGGTCGGCTCACCGTTCGTCGAGGACTTCGTCGCGCCCGCCGGCCGCCGGGAATTTACGCTCCGGTTGCGCCGCGGGAATACCGCCATCTGGGTCGAGGTGTTCGACCCGGACCTGCGGCTGCCCCGGATTCGCAGCGCCGGGGAGAACGACGAGGGCGGGCGCGGCCTCTACCTGGTCGATCAGCTGGCCACCCGGTGGGGTTCCCGGCCGACTCAGGACGGCAAGGCGGTGTGGTTCGAGATCCCGATCAAGGGCAGCGCTGGCGCGCCCTGAGCGGGCTGGCTCACTGCGGCCTGGCTCACTGGGGCAGGGAGGCGACCCAGAGCACCAGCCCGACGAGGATGATCCCGATTATCACCATGTACCAGGTCCGGGCGTTGGATGCGATGCCCATGCGGCGTCGCATCCGGACCGTGAACAGGGCGCCAAGGATCGCGATGAACGCCAGCAGGATCAGTCCATCGGCCATGGCGCTCTCCCGTAGGGTCGTGTCCCTTCGAGCATAAGCCGCGACGGAGCCAAATCGCCTCAACCGGACCCGCTCGTTTGGCTATTTGGCCTGCGCGGCGTGGTCTACGCGGCGCCATCGCTGCGCATGGGCGGGACGACGGCAAGGTCCGCCGCGCTGAGCACGCCCGGCACCTCGGCGGCCGCGTCAGGGCCGTGGACCGAATCGCGCAGCCTGCGCAAGACGCTGGCCTGGCGGGCCAGCGCCTCGATCCGGTCGTCAACCAGCCTCGCCGCCTGGTCCCGCTGCCCGGCGCTGACCGAGCGGCCGAGCGCCAGCCTGGCCAGCGGCTTGATCTCCTCCAGCCGGAAGCCCAGGTCCTTGAGCGCCAGCGCGGTATCGATGTAGCCCTGGTATTCGCGCGGGTACCTGCGGGTACCGCCAGGTGACCGGCGCGGCTCGGGCAGGATGCCGAGTTCCTCGTAGTACCGGATAGTCCGGCTGCTGACCCCCGTGGCCTTGGCGAGCTGACCGATGCTCACCAGGCCCGTCGTGTCCTCGACGATCTTCGCTGCCATGCCCCGTCCCCCTGTTGCCATGCCGGCTGGCCCGGCGGTGCGCAGTGCCCGGCGCGCCAGCCCGCCGGTGGCCGATGACCCGCCGGACCGCCGGGCCAGGCGAGCCCCCCTCGCCTGGCCCGCCGGCTGGTCTCGATACATCACGGATAGTAGCTCTCCAGCTACCTAAGGCGACCGGAATCTCGCGGGAATCCTGTCCCCGGCGGATCTTGTCCGGCAGGCCTATGGAGCGCACGGATCCCCGGAGTAACCTCAAATCAATGGTCAACCGGGGCGTTTGTGCCGGGCAGCGGGCAGGCGCGCGGCCGGTCGGTCGGTTGCTGGGCTAGCGGAGGGCGGACATCGTGGCGGAGGCATACCTTGTCGGGGCGGTGCGCACACCCGTCGGCAGGCGGAACGGCGGCCTGGCGCAGGTGCATTCGGTCGACCTCGCCGCGCAGGTCCTGACCGAGCTCATCGCCCGAACCGGTGCCGATCCGTCGGCGGTGGACGACGTCATCATGGGATGCGTTTCCCAGATCGGGCCGCAGTCCATCGACATAGCACGGAACGCCTGGCTGTCGGCCGGCCTGCCGGAGGGCGTTCCCGGGGTCACCATCGACCGGCAGTGCGGATCGTCCCAGCAGGCCGTGCATTTCGCCGCCCAGGCCGTCATGTCCGGCACCCAGGACCTAGTGATCGCGGCGGGCGTCGAGAACATGAGCATGGTGCCGATGGGCTCGACGGTGACGCTGCCGCTGGAGAAGGGCATGCCGGGCCCGTTCGGCCAGGGCTGGCGGGACCGATACGGAGATCAGGAGATCTCCCAGTTCCGCGGCGCCCAGCTGGTCTGCGAGAAGTGGGGCCTGAAGCGGTCGCAGCTCGAGGAGTTCTCGCTGGAGAGCCACCAGCGGGCGGTGCGCGCGATCGACGAGGCCCGGTTCGCCCGCGAGATCATCCCGGTCGACGGGGTCACCACGGACGAGGGGCCGCGCCGGGACACGTCGCTGGAGATGATGGCCGACCTGAAGCCGCTGCGCGAGGGGTGGGAACTCACCGCGGCCACGGCCTCGCAGATCTCCGACGGCGCCGCCGCGATCATGGTCGCCTCGGCTGCCGCCATCCAGCGCTACGGCCTCACCCCGCGAGCGCGAGTCCAGGCGCTCACGGTCACCGGCGCGGACCCGGTCTTCATGCTGACCGGCCCGATCCCGGCCACCGAACAGGCGCTGGCCAAGTCGGGGCTGACCATCGACGACATCGACGTGTTCGAGGTCAACGAGGCGTTCGCCCCGGTGTTGCTGGCCTGGTCGGCTGACACTGGCGCCTCGCTGGAAAAGACCAACCCGAACGGCGGCGCGATCGCGCTCGGGCACCCGCTCGGCGCCACCGGCGCGATCTTGATGACCAAGCTGCTGCACGAACTCGAGCGCGTCGGCGGCCGGTACGGTCTGCAGACGATGTGCGAGGGCGGCGGCCAGGCCAACGCCACAATCATCGAGCGCCTCGGCTAACCTCAGCTCGCACCCCAGTCCCGACCGCGCCGCGCCCGCCCCCGCCGGCCCCGATCGTCCGTCACGTGGGTCCCGATCGTCCGTCCCGCCGGTCCTGATCGTCCGTCCCGCCGGTCCCGAATGCCCGTCCGGCCGGCCACTCGGGGACGGCCGCCGTCGCGCCGTGCCCGGCCACCGTCCCGCCGGTCCTGATTGTCCGTCCCGCCGGTCCCGAATGCCCGTCCGGCCCGCCCCGAGTGCCCGGCCGCCGTCCCGCCGGTCCTGATCGTCCGTTCCGCGTCGCGCCGGGCGCGATCGTCGCAACTTAGGCCTCCCCGCCATGCCCCCGCTGATGTTTTCGGACAGCCAGACCGTATAAGGACGCTGATGACCTGCACGGCCGCCGGACCGAAACCGCGATACCGCCGGGAACCGCTCCGCCCGGGTCGAGTCCGTCCGTGAAGAACCGGGCATACCACATATAACCGGCAGCCTGGCAGCCCTCCCCCCGGCGCGCCATTGGTGTTGACGGTCCGTCGACGCTGCTGTTTGAGCAGCGACGGTGCCATCCACACTAAAACTGGCGCTTCCAAAACCCGCGTAGTCGGCGCGGGAGACGCTGGGCGAGGCAGTTGGGGAGCCCGGGTGCCGGTGCTGGCGGGGTCGGCGTTCGTAGGTCGGCGTCGGCTCGGTCTGGCGCTGGCCGGGAGGTTGCGGGCCGTGATGGGGCCGACCCCGGGCGGGCATGGCCGGGCGCGGGCGGCGAGCCGTGATGGGGCATGGCCGGGGGCGGGCTGCGGGCCGTAATGAGGACGGGCCCGGGCGGGCATGGCTGGGCGGGGGCT
>JASHUI010000236.1:0-6040 GCA_030040095.1 Streptosporangiaceae bacterium
GCCAAGGTCAAGCAGTACCTGGCCGAGCGGATCTGGACCACGCCCGACTTCCAGCAGCCCGGCTAGGCGCACGCCGGCTTGCCCGGATGGGCGCCCTTTACTCTTGTCTCATGCGCAGACCGAATCCGAGGGCGATTTTCGAGCCCTACGCGGTGGCCTGGGCATATCTGGTCCTCTTCTCCGTCGTTGACCTGATCTGCCAGACGTTGCCGCCGCATGAGCAGGCCGCCTTCATCGGCTGGGCCAGCACGAGCGTGCACAACCTCCGCTACGACCCGGTGGGCTCGCTGGTGGGCTCGGCGTTCGTCAGCCAGGGGTTCCCGGCCGCCTGGCCGGCGCTGATCGCGCTGGCCATGTTCGGGGCCAACCGCGTGCTGGGCAACTGGCGGACCGCCGCCGTGTGCGCGGCCGGCCACGTGATCGGCACGCTGGTCAGCGAGGGAATCGTGGCCTACAGGGTGTCCCAGGGGCTGCTTCCGGGTTCGTACCGGAATCTGATCGACGTCGGCCCGTCCTACGTGGTGGTGTCGGCGATCGCGGTGGCCGTGCTGTACGGCTCCTGGCGGGCCCGGGCCGCGGCCGTGCTCGACCTCACGCTCCTGGTCGTGGTGGGCAACATCTTCGGCGGGCTGGGCTCGCTGAACCTGAGCGCGGTCGGTCACGCCACCGCGCTGGCCGTCGGGGCCACGGGCGGCAGCGTGCTGGTCTGGGAGCGCAGACGGCGCGAGCGCAGCGCGGTCCAGCCCCGGCCGGCCGCATAGCAGACCGCCGCGATCGTCCCGACGAAGAACCCGACCGGCCAGTTGGACGTGTACGACGCCGCGATCGAGGCCCACACCGTGACCACGGCCAGCGCCACCGACAGGCCCATGGCGACCAGCGGGCGCGAGGTGAGCGACCGCGCGGCGGCGGGCGGGCCGATCATCAGGCTGAAGATCAGCAGGGCGCCGACCACGGGCAGGGCCATGCTCGTGGCCAGGGCCAGCACCACCAGGAAGCAGGTCTCGATCCGGTGCGCCCGCACCCCGCGCGCCTCGCCGAGCTCGGGCATGACCGAGGACAGCAGCAGCGGGCGGAACAGCACCAGGATGGCCAGGAAGCACACCGCGCCCAGCGCGGCCACCGGGGCGATCTCGTTCACGCTGATCCCGAGCACCTCGCCGAACAGCAGCGACTCGATCTCCGGGGCGTACTCGGTGGTGAAGCTGAGGAACAGCGCGCCGAGCCCGAGCATCGCCACCAGCGACAGGGCCACCGCCACGTCGTGGCGGCCGCGGCGGCCGAGCCAGCCGATGCCGAGCGCTCCGAGCAGGGAGAAGGCGCCGAGCCCGACGAGGGTGTTGACCCCGATCAGGCTGGCTCCGGCCGCGCCGGCGAATGCGCCGGTCGGCAGCGCGTCGGCCACGAAGGCCGAGCCGCGGAGCACGACGAAGAACCCGACCGCCCCGGCCACCACGGCGACGATCGTGGCCACGGCCCAGGTGTTGATCATGAACCCGGAGAACACGGCCTACCCCCCCGCCGCGGCCGGCCGGCGGTCGCCGCGGCCCTGCCGCGCCTGGGCCAGCAGGTAGAAGGCCAGGATCAGGAACACCACGAAGAAGCTGACCGGCCAGCCGTGCCCGGCGGGCGGCCAGTAGTAGCTGTCGTAGGCGAGCAGGATGCCCAGCCAGGTGGCGGCCAGGCCGGTCAGCGCGGACCAGGCCACGGCCAGGCCGGGCCGGGCGGTCAGCCGCAGCGCGGTGGCCGCGGGCCCGACCAGCAGCGCCGTGCTGAGGATGGCCCCGGTGGTCAGGGCCGACAGGGCGACCGCGAGCGCGATCGCGACCAGGCACAGCGCCCCGGTGGCGCGCGGCCGGACGCCGCGCACCACCGCCAGGTCCGAGCTGACCGAGCTGAGCAGCAGCGGCCGGTACAGCACGGCCACGATGCCCACGGCGCCCAGGCTGAACGCCGCGACGACTGGGATCACCGACGGGTCGATCGTGAACATGGAGCCGAACAGGATCGTGATCGGCACGCCGGTCGTGGAGGTGTGGATGGTGTCCCAATAGAGGAGCAGGGCGCCCACGCCGAGCCCGGCGCCGCGCACGATGCCGGTGGCCAGATCCCGGCCCCGCGGGCGCTGGACCCCGATCAGCTCCATGATCCCCGCCGCGGCCACGCTGGTCGCGCCGAAGCCCCACAGCGGGCTGATCCCGATCAGCACGGAGCCCGAGCCGCCGGTGACGCTGAGATCGGCCAGCGCGTGCCCGGCGTACGACTGCCCGCGCAGGACCGTGAACAGGCCGACGATGCCGGACACCACGGCCACCACCCCGCCGACCAGCAACGCCACGTGCACCGGGCTGCTGCCGAAGAACCCCGGCTCGATGACGGGGGCCAGCACGCCCTTCACGATGCCACGGGGGCGGCGGGCTCCGCGGGCAGGCCAAGCCCGTCGCCGCGCCCGGCCACGACCAGGACCCGGCCGTGCACCCGGATCACGTCGACGTGCTGCCGGTACAGGTCGCTGAGCACCTCGGTCCGCACCACCTCGTCGGTCGTCCCGCTGGCGGCCCGCCCGTTGGCCAGGTAGACGATCCGGTCCATCACGGGCAGCAGCGGGTTCATGTCGTGCGCCGAGATCAGCACCGAGATGTGCTGCTCGCGGGCGATGCGGGCGAGCAGCGCCACGACCTCCTGCTCGCTGGCGATGTCGAGGTTGGCCAGCGGCTCGTCGAGCAGCAGCAGCGCGGGCCGGCTGACCAGCGCGTGCGCGATCAGGATCCGCTGCTGCTCCCCGCCGGACAGGTGGCCGACCCGGGCCCCGGCCAGGTGGGTGGCGTCGACGGCGGCCAGCATCTCGTCCACCTGCTTGCGCCGGGAGCGGGACGGCAGCGGGATGCCGAGCCGCTGCCCGTCCAGGCCCAGCCCGACCAGGTCCCGGGCCCGCAGCGGGACGTCCGGGTCCAGCGTGAGCTTCTGCGGCACGTAGCCGATACCGCCCGCGGCCACCCGGACCTGGCCCGCGGCCGCGGGCAGCAGGCCGAGGATCACCCGCAGCAGCGTGGTCTTGCCTGCCCCGTTGGCGCCGATCAGGCCGACGAACTCGCCGGGCCGGATCGAGAACCGCACGCCGTGCAGGACCTCGCGCCCGCCGAGCCGGACGGCCAGGCCGTCCACGGCGAGCATCTCGTCGGGGGTCAGGGCCGCGGCCCGGTGGTCAGTCATCATCACAGCTTCTCGGTCGAAATCTTGTCGGTCACGGCCTTCTGCAGGGCGTTGACCTCGGCGAGCATCCAGGACTGGTAGTCGTAGCCGGGGACGGGCATGGTCTCGTACACGCCGACCACCGGGATGCCCTCCTTGGTGGCCAGGCTGAGGAACGACGCGGTGAGCGAGTCGGTCACCTGCTGGTTGTACACGAACACCTTCACCTTGTGGCCGGTGAAGAAGCCGTTCTGCATCGTCACGTCCTGCGGCGAGGGGTCCACGCCGTTCATGATCTCGGCCTGCAGGGTGAACGGGGTGAGGATGTCGGTCCCGGCGGCCTGCAGCATGTAGTCGCCGACCGGCTCGGTGACCGCGACCGGCGTGCCCGGGTAGGCGGCCTTGAACTGCGCGATCGCCTGGTACCAGGGCTGCAGCGAGGCGTCGAACGCGCGCACGTTGGCCTCGAAGTACCCGGCGTGGGCGGGCTCGAGGGCGGACAGGTCCTTGGCCACGGCCTTGGCCACGGCGGGCATGGTGCGCGGGTTGTACCACAGGTGCGGGTTCGGCGTGGAGTCCGGCAGCCCGAGCAGGTTCTGCACCACGATCACCTTGCGGGACGAGCTGGGCGACGCGGCCTCGATCTTGTTCATGTAGGTGTCGTAGCCGATGCCGTTCTGCACCACGAGCTGGGCCTGGCTGACCGCCTGGGCCACGCTCGGGCTCGCCTCGAACGTGTGCGGGTCGGTGTTCGGGTTGCTCTCGATCGCGGTGACGCTCACGTACCGCCCGCCGATCTGGCCGATCACGTTCGCGTACTCGTTCTCGGCGCCGACCGCCACGACCTTCCCGCCGGAGCCGTCGGACGCGGCGGCGGACGGGCTCGACGAGCAGGCGGTGACGAGCATCCCTGCCGCGAGCAACGCGGCGGTCGCGATCAACGGACGGGGCGGCATGGACTGGTTTCCTTCCGGTCGGCGGTGCGGGCGGACGGCTTAATACAAATGAAAACGATAACCAGTACACACTAGCCGCACAAGCGGTTCGGCGAGACGGCGAGGCGGTCCGGTGGCCCGGGCCGGCCTGGCCGGGAGCGCATCCCTCGCGGCGATCAAGAACTGGCAAAGCATCGTTAACGCTCGGTCATGTCGTGTTATCGATCGGCTATGGTGCGGCAGGATCCGCGTGTGGCGGTTCTGCCTGCTGTCGCGACCTGAGACGCGCCCGCTGGTCACCGGCGGAATGACTGAAGACGACTAGCGAGATCACGATGAGCGGGATGACGGGGAGCAGCCAGGATCTCGGCAACAGCCTGATCGCGAGGCCCCGGCCAGCGCCCGCGACGCCCGATCGCCTGGGCCGCGCGCTGGCCTGGTCGGCGATGATCATGATCGTCAGCTGCCTGCTGATCATGATCGCGGCGGCGGCGGTCCGCAACAGCTGGGAGCATCCCTACATCCGGATGCCGGCGGGCGGGTTTCCCTGGGCGGTCGCGGCGCACGTGCCCCTGACCGTGGTCAGCTACGGCCTGTGGGCCGCGGCCATCCTGGGCGGCGGCGGGCTGGCCGCAGGGTTGGCCGCGCTGGCCCGGGGCACGGTGCCGCCGGTGCGGCTGCTGCTGGCCGCCGGGCTGGTCGGGGCCGCCGCGCTGACCGTGCTGCCGCCCGCCGGGTCCACCGACGCCCTCGACTACGCGGCGTACGGCCGGATCGTCGTGCTGGGCCACAGCCCGTACGTGATGACCCCGAACCAGCTGCGCCGCCAGGGCGATCCGGTGGGCCGGGCCGTCCCGTACGAGTGGCGCAAGCGCGTGGCCGTCTACGGCCCGCTGGCCGTCGCCGAGCAGTGGGCGGCGGCCGAGCTGGGCAACACCTCGGCGGCGCGGATCGACTTCTGGCTGAAGCTCTGGGGCGCGCTGGCGTTCGGCGCCGTGGCCCTGGCCCTGGACCGATTGCTGGGCTCCGATCCGGCCCGGCGAGCCCGGGCGCACCTGCTGTGGACCGCGAACCCGCTGCTGCTGTGGGTGCTGGTCGCGGCCGGGCACGTCGACGTTGTGGCGGCGGCAGCGGGATTCCTCGGGCTGGTCGTGCTGCGCGGGCGCGGGGGGCGCGGCGATCCGGGGCCGCTGCGCGGCCTGGCCGCCGGGCTGCTGGTCGGGATCGCGGCCGACATCAAGATCAGTTACGTGCTGTTCGGCCTCGGGGTGGCCTGGGCCGCCCGGCGCTCGCTTGTCGCTTGGACGGCCGCCGCGGCGGGCGCCGCGCTGGTGATCTTCCCCTCGTACGCGTGGTTCGGCATTCCAGCGGTCACGGCCCTGGCCGCCCGGGGGTCCGCCGCGTCGGTGGACAACTTCTACCAGATCTTCGTCGGGTCGCACGGCAACGCGATCCCGCATCAGCTGCTGCTGGCCGGGCTGCTGTTCGGCGCGGTCGCGCTGCTGCTGCTGTGGCGCCTCCCGGACGGGGTCCCGGCCCTGCCCGCGATCAGGCCGGCCCTCGCGGTCAGCCTGGCCTGGCTGTTCTTCTGGCCCTACCAGCTGCCGTGGTACGACGCGATGGTGCTGTGCCTGCTCGCGCTGTACCCGGCGTCCCGGCTGGACTGGCTGGTGGTGCTCCGGCTGACCGCCGCGACCTTCGCGCTGATGCCGGGGAACGCGGGGTTCCCGCCGCAGCACCTGCTGGCCGGGATCACCGCGGCCAGCCTGTACTGGGTGGCGCCCGCGTTCCTGCTGGCCGCCGCCGTCGGCCTGGTCTGGCTGGGCCTGTCGCGGCGATGGAAGATGGAACGGCCGGCGCTCATCCCGGCGGCAGGGCTGGCGCCGCTGTCGCCGGCCTGACCCGCCCCGCAC
>JASHUI010000237.1:0-3467 GCA_030040095.1 Streptosporangiaceae bacterium
GCCGGGCAGGATGCCGGCCAGCAGCGCGCCCATCCGTCCGGCGGCGGCCTGCGCGGCCGCGGTCACATCGGCGTGGTCGAGCCCGGCCGGGGCCAGGCCCGCCGCCATGTTCGTGACCAGCGATATGGCCAGCACCTCGGCGCCGACATGCCGGGCGGCGATCGCCTCCAGCGCGGTGGACATGCCGACCAGGTCGGCGCCGAGCGACCGGAGCATCCGGATCTCGGCCGGGGTCTCGTAGTGCGGGCCCGGCAGGGCCGCGTACACCCCCTCGGCCAGGTCCGGGTCGGCCGCCCGGGCCAGGTCCCGCAGCCGCCGCGGGTACAGGTCGGTCAGGTCCGTGAACCGGGACCGGTAGCCGGCCGGGGGCGGCGGCCCGGCGAGCGGCGAGCGGCCGGTGAGGTTCAGGTGGTCGCTGATGAGGACCGGCTGCCCGACCCCGAAGCCCGCCCGGATCCCGCCCGAGGCGTTGGTGAGCACGACCACCCGGCAGCCCGCCGCGACCGCGGTCCGCACGCCGTGCACCACGGTCGCCACGTCGTGCCCCTCGTACAGATGGGTGCGGCCCAGGAAGACCAGCACCCGCAGCCCGCCGGCCGGCACCGAGCGGACCACGCCCGCGTGGCCGGGGACGGTGGGCGGGGGGAAGCCGCCGAGGTCGGCGACGGGCACCTCGGCGCCGGTGCCGAGCGCGTCCGCGGCCTGGGCCCAGCCGGACCCGAGGATCACGGCGACGTCGTGCGCCGCCTGGCCGGTGCGGTCCGCGAGCCGGGCCGCGCTGGCCTCGGCCGCGGCATAGGGGTTTGCGGCATCGCGGTTTGCGGCGGGATCGCCGGAATCGCCGGTTCCGGTCATGACTTGATGTACGGCTGTCCGTCGGCGCGCGGCGCCTGCACTCGGCCGACCAGCCCGGCGACCGCGATGATCGTCGCGATGTAGGGAGTCATCAGCAGGATGTTAGAGGGGATCGGCACGTTGATGGAGGCCAGCACGCTCTGCAGTTCCAGGGTGAAGCCGAACAGCAGCGCGGCGCCCAGCGACCCGAGCGGCGTCCACCGGCCGAAGATCACCGCGGCCAGCGCGATGTAGCCCATGCCGGACGACATGTTCGGCGTGAACGAGCCCACGGAGCCGATGTTGAGGTACGCGCCGCCGATGCCCGCCAGCAGGCCGGCCAGGATCACGTTGCGGTACCGGTTGGCCAGCACCCGGATGCCGACGGTTTCGGCCGCGGTGGGATGCTCGCCGACCGCGCGCACCCGCAGCCCCCACTTGCTGCGGAACAAGCCCACCTGGACCAGGATCAGCGCCGCGTAGGTGATGTACAGGAAGATCGTGTTGTCGAAGAACACCGGCCCGATGATCGGGATGTCCCCGAGCAGCGGGATCTTGAACGCCTGGAAGGTGGGCGGCGAGTTCAGCCTGTTCTGGTACGGCGTGAGGACCCGGTCGTAGAGGAACCCGGTCAGCCCGGCCGCGAACACGTTCAGCACCACGCCGAGGACCACCTGGTCGACCAGGTAACGGATCGCGAAGACCGCGAGCATCGCGCCGAGCAGGCCGCCGGCCAGCGCCCCGCACAGCAGGCCCAGCCACAGGTTGCCGAACGCGCTGGCCACGATGCCCGAGGCGAACGCGCCGAACAGCAGCTTGCCCTCGATCGCGATGTTGATCACGCCGGACCGCTCGCTCATGCAGCCGGCCAGCGCGCCGAGGATCAGCGGGATCGAGGCGGCGATCGTCCCCGACAGCAGGTTCACGACGTTGAACGGCACGGGCTGCCCGACGTCCGCCCAGCACAGCAGCGCGATCACGAAGCAGAACAGGACCACCCCGATGCTGGTGCGGCGCAACGCCGTGCCGACCGGGACGACGGCGCGCATCAGGCCCGCCGCGACCGAGACCGCGCCGCACACGTACGCGGTGATGTCGGCGGGCAGGTCGAGGTTGGGCACGGTCACCTTGGCGAACTCAGGAGAGAACGCGAACGTCGCGTGGCCGTGCCTGGCGAACACGCCGAAGCCAAGGATGTCGACCAGGCCGAACGCGATGAAGGTGGCCGGGGCGACGGCCCGGCGGCTCACCGAGATGTGCAGGCCGGCCGGCCTGGCGAGGACTGTCACCCGTTCCATCCCTTCGAGAGCGACTGGCCAGCCCCGCCCGCCGTCGCCTTGTGCAGCCGGAACATGGCCCGCACCAGCGGCGGCGCGGCGACGAACAGCACCACGGTCGACTGGATCACGGTGGTGATGGTGAGCGGCGTCTGCGTGCTCGCCTGCATCAGGATCCCTCCCGCGTGCAGCGCGCCGAACAGCAGCGCGGCCAGCACCACGCCGAGCGGCCGGGCCCGGCCGAGCAGCGCGACGGTGATCGCGTCGATCCCGTACGTCCCATAGCTCTGGAAGGTCAGCGTGAAGTCGGTGCCCTGCACGACGGCCGTCGCGGCCAGGCCGGCCAGCCCTCCGGCGATCATCATCACGAGGATCCAGGTCCGCGGCACGCTCATGCCCGCGGTGCGGGCCGCGCTGGGGTTGGCGCCCACGCTGCGGAACTGGAACCCGAGCGTGCTGCGGTTCATCAGCCACCACACGCCGACCGCGCAGGCCAGGGCGACCAGGAAGCTCGCGTTGACCCGCAGCTGCGAGCCCAGCAGCAGCGGCAGGTGGGCGTCGTTGGCGATGACCGGGCTGATCAGGTCGGTGCGCCCGGGGCGCTGCATCAGCGAGGTGCCCAGGATCCAGGCCAGGAAATAGGCCATCACGTAGTTGAGCATGATCGTGACGATGACCTCGTGGGCGCCGGTGGTGGCCTTGAGCACTCCCGGAATCGAGCCGATCGCCGCCCCGCCGACGAAGGCCCCGACCACGCACACGGCCACGTGCACGAAGAACGGAAGGCTGACGCCGTAGCCGAGCCAGGTGCACACCAGCGCCCCGCCGATGAACTGGCTCTGCGCGCCGATGTTGAACAGGCCGGCCCGGAACGCGATGGCCACGGCCAGCCCGGCCAGGATCAGCGGGGTGGCGTTGACGCAGGTCTCCGACAGCGGGTTGAGCACCGCGGCGATCGCACCGTCGTGGTAGGCGATGCCGAGCGACTTCTGCTGGAACAGCTGGACCACGCTGTGCGGGTTGACGATCGAGCCCTCGAACATCGCCACGTAGGCGCTGGACGCGGCGTCCCACGCCTGGGCGATCGCGTTGCCCGGCGCGGAGAAGAAGCGGCCCCACGCGGTCAGCACGGAGGCGCTGGTGAACGCGATCAGCAGGCCCCCGGTCACGATCGCGGCCACGATGGCGAGGAACGTCACGACGGCGGTGTTGCCCTGCAGCACGGAGTCGATCACCATCTGGCCGAGCCGGGCCCGCGGGCTGCCCTCGGGCCCGGCACCGCCGACGGCACCGTCGGCGGCACCGTCGGCGGCGCCGATGGTCAAGCCCTCGGCCGGGCTCGCCGTGGCCTGCGCG
>JASHUI010000238.1:0-5920 GCA_030040095.1 Streptosporangiaceae bacterium
CAGCACCAGCAGCACCGCGGGCAGCGAGAACACGAAGGCCACCGACTGCTTGTCCCGGAAAAACACCTTGAGCTCGATGCTCACCCGGCCCAGGCCGCTGCGCCAGGCGCCCGGCAGCGGGGGCTCCGCGGCGCGGCCCGCGTCGGCCGGGGCGGTGCGCGGCGTCGTCTCCATGCTCATGGCCGGTCTCCGATCAGCTCCAGGTAGATGTCCTCCAGCGTGGGGCGGGTCACGGTCAGGCCGGGGACCTCGCCGCCGAATCGCGCACCGAGCTCCGCCACCACCCGGGTGGGCTCGCCGGTCTGCAGCCGGCACGGCCCGTCGTCGCCCAGCCAGCTGACCGTCGCCGCTCGCGCGGCCCGCCCGCCGAGCCCGGCCGGCGTTCCCATGGCCTGGATCCGGCCGCCCGAGATCACCGCCACCCGGTCGGCCAGGGCCTCGGCCTCGTCGAGGTAATGCGTGGTCAGCAGGATCGTGGCGCCGCCGCCGGACAGCTCGGCGATCAGCTGCCAGAACTGACGGCGCGCCTCGGGATCGAAGCCGGTGGTCGGCTCGTCGAGAAAGAGCAGCTCCGGATCGCCCACGATGCCGAGTGCGACGTCGAGCCTGCGCAGCTGGCCCCCGGACAGCTTGTGCAGCCGGGCGCCGGATTTGGCGGCGAGCCCGACCAGGCCGATGACCTCGTCCGGGTCGCGCGGCCGCGGGTAGAAGGCGGCGAACTGGCGCACCATCTCGCGCACGGTCAGCTCGGGTCCCTCGGCGGTGAGCTGCAGCACGATCCCGATGCGGGCCCGCCAGGCCCGGCCGGCCCGCTCCGGGTCCTCGCCCAGCACCCGCACGGTGCCGCCGTCGCGGCGGCGATAGCCCTCGAGGATCTCCACCGTGGTCGTCTTGCCCGCGCCGTTGGGGCCGAGCAGGGCGAACACTTCCCCGCGCCGGATCTCGAGGTCGACCCCGCCGACGGCGGTCACCTCGCCGTACCGCTTGCGCAGGCCGTCGACCCGTACCGCGGTGCTGGTGTCATCTGTCATGGTTCTACTGTGCCGTTACCAGACCGGGCCGCGCCCGGTCTGTGCCGCTACCAGACCGGGCCGCGCCCGGTCTGTGCGGCTACCAGACCGGGGCGCGCCCGGCCGGCTGGGTAGGGTGGATCTCTGGGGCGTGAATGCCTCCTGGGCAAAGAGGTGATGCTGTGCTGGCCGACTCGCACGGACGGGTGGCGACCGATCTGCGAGTGTCCGTCACCGACCGCTGCAACCTGCGCTGCCAGTACTGCATGCCGGCCGAGGGGATGGACTGGCTGCCCAAGCCGGGGCTGCTGACCGACGACGAGATGGTGCGCCTGATCCGGATCGGGGTAGAGCGGCTCGGCATCACCGAGATCCGGTTCACCGGGGGCGAGCCGTTGCTGCGGCGCAGCCTGGCCGAGATCGTGGCCCGGGCCGCCGCGCTCCGGCCGCGCCCGCAGATATCGCTGACCACCAACGGGATCGGGCTCGACCGGCTGGCCCAGCCGTTGCGCGCGGCGGGCCTGGACCGCATCAACGTGTCGCTGGACACGCTCAGGCCGCAGACCTTCCGGGCCCTGGCCCGGCGGGACCGGCTGGCCGACGTGCTGTCCGGGCTGGCCGCGGCGGCCGCGACCGGGCTGGCGCCGGTCAAGGTCAACGCGGTGCTCATGCGCGGCATCAACGACGACGAGGCGGTGCCGCTGGCCCGGTTCTGCCTGGAGCGCGGGTATCAGCTGCGGTTCATCGAGCAGATGCCGCTGGACGCGCAGCACGGCTGGCGCCGCGAGGGCATGGTGACCGCGGACGAGATCCTGGCCGGGCTGTCGGCCGCGTTCTCGCTGACGCCGGATGACCCGGCGGCCCGCGGGTCGGCGCCGGCCGAGGTGTTCCTGGTCGACGGCGGCCCGGCCCGCATCGGCGTGATCGGCTCGGTGACCAGGCCGTTCTGCGGCTCCTGCGACCGGGTCAGGCTCACCGCGGACGGCCAGGTCCGCAACTGCCTGTTCGCCACCACCGAGAGCGACCTGCGCGGGCCGCTGCGTGACGGGGCGAACGACGAGGCGCTGGCCGGGCTCTGGCGCCGGGCGGTCGCGTCCAAGCTGCCCGGTCACGGCATCAACGACCCCGGATTCCTGCAGCCCGCGCGGCCCATGTCGGCCATCGGCGGCTGAAGCCAGGGCAGGAAGGGGAGCGGCGCCGGGATCGCCCTGGTTCCGCCGATGCGGCTGGATCCGGGGCGCCGCGGCGTGGTTGCGAACCAGAGTCTGAGGGTGCCGGGGATTCGGGGGCGCCGCGGCCTGGTTGCGGACCAGAGTCTGAGGGTGCCGGTCGTCCGGGGGCGCCGCGGCGCGGCCGCGGACCAGATTCGGCGGGTGCCGGGGCGTCAAAAACCTCCCGCGTTTGCCCTTCGCGTCGTAGCGATATATCTTTGATGTATCTAGAGCGTTCGGCGACTGTCCAGGACACCTGCGACGACCGGGCCGGCCGCGGACAAGGAGATAAGGATCATGCGAGAAGAAGGAGGCCGCTTCCACGGCGAGGAGAAGGGCTGGGAGCGCGGCGGCGACGAGGACATCATGTGGCGGCGCCGCAGCCGCCGCGGACACTGGCGCGGGGGATTCCCGCCCGGCCCGCCCGGCCCGCCCGTCCCCTACCTGCTGTGGCGCGATGCGCGGGCCCGCGGAAGGCACGGGCCGAGGGCGCGCCGGGGCGACGTCCGGGCGGCGGCGCTGGCGCTGCTGGCCGAGGAGCCGCTGAACGGCTACCAGATCATCCAGGCGATCGGCGAGCGCAGCGACGGCGTGTGGCGGCCCAGTCCGGGGTCGGTCTACCCGGCCCTGCAGCAACTCGAGGACGAGGGCCTGATCCGGGTCGAGGCGGGCGACGCGGGGCGCCGGGCGTACCGGCTCACCGATGAGGGCCGCGAGTACGTCGAGGCGCACCCAGAGGAGCTGCGGGCGCCGTGGGACGTGGTGGCCGGAGCGGTCGGGGAGAGCGCGATCGAGATGCGCAATCTCGTCGGCCAGGTGGTCATGGCCGCTCACCAGGTGCTGAGCGCCGGGACCGAGGACCAGGTCAGGCAGGCCCGCGAGGTGCTCACCGACGCGCGCAAGGCGCTGTACCGGCTGCTGGCCAGCGACGACGAGTGAGCGAGCCGGAGGGGCGCGGCCGCCGGGCGGCCGGATGACGGCCGGCCCGGCTAGGCTCGAGGCTACACAGCAGGGAGGCAGCAGCGTTGGTAACCCATGCCAGCACGGACTCCGAGGGCGCGCCGGCCCCGTCCCGGGCCGCCGCGCCCGCCTCGGAGCCGGTGATCATCGTATCCGGCCTGACCAAGCAGTACGGCGAGGTCCAGGCGGTGCGGGGCATCGACTTCGAGGTGGCCCGCGGCGAGACGTTCGGGTTCCTCGGGCCCAACGGGGCGGGCAAGACCACCACGATCAAGATCTTGTGCACGCTGGCCAACGCCACGTCCGGGACGGCGATCGTGGCGGGCCACGACACCAGGACCGAGCGCGACTCGGTCCGGCGCAACATCGGCCTGGTGTTCCAGGACACCACGCTGGACACCTACCTGACCGCGGAGCAGAACCTCCGTTTCCACGCGGAGCTGTACGGCGTGCCGAGGGCCGCGGTGGCGCCGCGCATGCATCAGGTCATGGAGATGGTCGGGCTCTGGGACCGCAAGGACAGCCTGGTCAGCACGTACTCGGGCGGGATGCAGCGGCGGCTGGAGATCGCCCGCGGCCTGCTGCACGCCCCGCACGTGCTGTTCCTCGACGAGCCGACGGTCGGCCTGGACCCGCAGACCAGGTCGTCGATCTGGGCGTACATCAACGACCTCAAGCGCCGCGAGGACATCACCATCTTCCTCACCACCCACTACATGGACGAGGCCGAGCACTGCGACCGGATCGCGATCATCGATCACGGCAAGATCGTGGCCATCGACACGCCCGAGGCGCTCAAGGCCAGCATCGGCAAGGACCGCGTGCAGATCCACACCGCCGACGACGCCGCGGCGATCGCCGCGCTGAAGGACACGTTCGGCATCGAGGCCGCCGTGCACGAGGGCGCGGTGACGTTCTCGGTGGCGGCCGGCGAGCAGTTCGTGCCACGGCTGTTCGATGAGTTCTCGGTGCCGATCCGCTCGGTCAGCGTGTCCCGGCCGTCTCTGGACGACGTGTTCATGTCCTACACCGGCAGCACGATCCGCGACGCCGAGGCGTCCGGCACCGACTCCATGCGTCAGATGGTCCAGCGATTCCGCGCCGGGAGGCGATAAGCGATGGCCACTTCGATCACCGACGTCACACCCGCGCCGCCGGTCGACCAGCTCGTCGGCCAGATCAGGGTGGCGGTGCCCGGCGGCGGGCTGCGACATGACCTGCGGGCCGCCGGGATCGTCTGGCGGCGGGAGCTGATCAGGTTCCGCACCGACCGGCTGCGGGCGATCACCTCGCTGATCCAGCCGGTGCTGTTCCTGTTCGTGCTGGGCACCGGGCTCGGCGCGCTGGCCGGCCGGAGCCTGCCCGCGGGAATCAGCTTCAAGACCTTCATCTACCCCGGCGTGCTGGCCATGTCGGTACTGTTCACCGCCATTTTCTCCGCCGCCTCGATCGTTTGGGACCGTGAATTCGGGTTCCTGCGGGAGATCCTGGTGGCCCCGGTCAGTCGGGCCTCGATCGTGATCGGCAAGTGCCTGGGCGGAGCGACGATCGCGACCTTCCAGGGAATCATCTTCCTGGTCCTGGCCGGCTTCGCCGGCGTGCCCTACAACCCGGTGCTGATAATCACGCTGATCGGGGAACTGCTGCTGCTCTCCTTCACGCTGACCGCGTTCGGCGTGATGATGGCGGCGCGGATCAAGCAGTTCCAGGCGTTCATGGCACTCACCCAGATGCTCGTGATGCCGCTGTTCTTCCTGTCAGGGGCGCTGTACCCGCTGAGCGGGCTGCCGGCCTGGCTCACCGTTCTCACCAGGATCGACCCGCTGACCTACATTGTCGGGCCGATGCGGCACGCGGTGTTCAGCCACCTGTCGATGCCGGCCGTGTTCGAGCAGCACCTCTCGCCGACCATTACCTGGGCCGGCTGGGCGGTGCCGATGGGGCTGTCGCTCGGGATGGTGGCGGTGATGGGCCTCGGCATGACGGCGATCGCGATCGCCGAGTTCCGCAAGACCGAGTAAAAAGCCGGGAAAGAAAGAGCGACGCCGGGTGGCTACGGGGGCAAACCACCCGGCGTCGCATTCATCGGCGCTCCGACGGGGGCCCGGAACGCCGGCATCGGTGCCCCGGCGGGGGACCAGAGCACCGGCAAACATGTTACACCTAAGCCCCCCCTTGTGCGTCAAGACCGGATTACTAGCGATCTGAGCACGTCGGCGCGCTGAACGGCGCTGATCAGGTCTTTTTTTCCGGTGGCCTTTCGCGCCGCGTTCAACTGCGGAGCGCAGCCGAGTCGCTGCTGTCCGACGTGCCCCGAATGCCCGGTCTGCGGGCCGATCAGGCGCCGGGCGTGCGCTGGTCGCCGGCCGGCGGCGTCTGCCGCTCCGGGAGGTTCGGCTCATAGGGCCGGAACCGGGACCGGCCGTCCGGCTCACGGCCGCCGTTGGCGAAGACGACGGCGAAGTACGGTATGACGATCGCGCCCACGGCCGGGATGGCGGTGAGCCATCCGGCGCCGTGCAGGAAGGCCACCACGGCGATCACGAAGCAGACCAGCCGGATGCCCATCATGATCAGATACCGGCGCTCCCGGTAGGCGATGTCCTCCGACTTCGGCCGGCGGGCTTCGGTCACCACCTGGGGGCGTTCCCGACGCGACTGGTGCAGCGCTCTCACGGTTCCACGTTATGCCCCGACCCGCTCCGCGTCACCTCCGGTGCCCGATCCCGCGGCCCGTCA
>JASHUI010000239.1:0-4173 GCA_030040095.1 Streptosporangiaceae bacterium
TGGACCGGACCAGGGAGATGTCGCGGCGGGACCCGAAGATGATCTTCGAGATGATCACCCAGGCCGACGCGCGGGCACGCATGGACCGGGCGATCGCCGCCGGGGAGTGCCCGGAGCACCCGGCCGAGGCCGGGAACGTCGCGTCGCGGCGTGCCCTGCTGCGCACCCGGGTGGCGCTGCTGCACCGCTGAGCCCGCGGCTCGGTCGCGGCGCGCGGCTCATCCCGGGCCCGGGAGGCCGACGAAGTCGGCCATCTGGTCGACCGCGTAGGCGAAGAACGGGTCGGCGGGCTCCAGGCTGCCCACCAACTGGCCGAAGAGCTCGAAGCTGATCACGCCGAACAGCTGGGTCCAGGCGATCAGGCCGCGGGCGATCACCGGGCCCGGCACCCCGGGCGCGATCGCGTCGGCGACGATCATGGTCTGCTCGGCCAGCGCCGCCGGGAGCGGCGGTCCCGCGGCGGTGTCGCGGACGTCCGGGACGTCCGCGAGGATGCCCCCCATGACCGCCGCGGCCCGGATGGCCGAGGGGATCGTGGCCTGGGGCGCCCGGTAGCCGGGCACCGGCGAGCCGTAGATCAGCGCGTACTCGTGCGGGTGGGCCAGGGCCCAGGACCTGATCGCGTCGCAGGTGGCCCGCCAGCGGCCGCGGATATCGGTCGCGGGCACCCCGGAGTCCGCCGCCTCGGCGGCGTCGCCGAGCGCGTCGTAGGCGTCGATGATCAGGGCGGTCAGCAGCTCGTCCCGGCTCGGGAAGTAACGGTAGATGGCCGACGACACCATGCCCAGCTCGCGGGCCACCGCCCGCAGGGACAGGCCCTGGGCCCCGGAGGCGGCCAGCTGGCGCCGCGCCTCCTGCTTGATTTCCCTGGTGAGTTCCGCCCTGGCCCGCTGCCTGGCCGTCCGGCCGGCGCTCGCAGTCGTGGTCATGGACGCCCAGTGTGCCATTTTTCAGAGCATCGATCAATAACGAGAGCGCTGCTCTTGACACGGAGCTCCGCATTGGTGCACACTGCTCCATATAGAGAGCACCGCTCACACAACTAGCGCAGAGGAGCCCGCGATGGCCGACAGTTCTTCCTCCCGCTACATCACGCCGACCACGCCGGCGGCCCGCCGCATGGGCAAGCTGGTGAACGACTCGGTGATCGCGCTGACCAAGGCCGGGATCAGCGTGCGGGGCAGCCGGGTGCTGTCCGTGCGCGGCCGCAAGACCGGCGAGTGGCGCAGCACGCCGGTCAACCTGCTCAGCTACCAGGGCCGCCAGTACCTGGTGTCGCCGCGCGGTCACACCCAGTGGGTGCGCAACATGCGCGTCTCCGGCGGCGGCGAGCTGCGGGTCGGCCGCCGCGTGGAGTCGTTCACCGCCCGGGAACTGCCCGACGAGCAGAAGCCGGAACTGCTGCGCGAGTACCTGCGGCGCTGGAAGTTCGAGGTCGGGATGTTCTTCGACGGCATCGGGCCGGACGCGCCCGACGCGAAGCTGCTGGAGATCGCGCCCGGCTATCCGGTGTTCCAGATCACCCCGGCCCCGTGACGTTACGCCCCGACTCGGGGTGACCTAGGCGGTGAGCGCCAGCGTGGCGCCGGAGGCGTCGGTCAGCCGGTGATGCCCGGCGCCTCCCCGGAACCTGGCCAGCGCCCCGTGCACCCTCGCGGCCGGCCCGTCCGGGCCGACCAGGATGGTCCCGTCGGCCCCGGCCGCCACCAGCTCGTCGTCCACCCGGAGCAGGACCGGCCCGTCGCGGCGGGCGCAGATCGCGGTCCGGCCGCGGCGCAGCCCGTCCAGCACCGCGCCGGGGCCGTCGCCCTCGCACTCCACCCACGTCGTCGGCGTTCCGGGCGTCGCGTCGTCGCCCGGCCGGTGCCAGTCGCTGCCCCCGACCGGGATCGCTCCCGGGTCCCAGGCCAGCCACCAGGCCAGCGGCGTCGTCCAGTGCGGGTCGACCCAGCTCCAGTGCCAGACCTCGGCCAGCGGCGGGCGCCGGCGCATCGGGATCGTCCAGCTCACGTGCCCGCCGATCGGGTGGTTGACCGACATCAGCCCGTCGGCCCGCTCGATGGCGTCCAGCCAGGCGTCGGCCGGGTCCCGGAAGTCGATCCAGCCGATGTCGCCGAACGCGTTCGCGTGGCCCGCCAGCACCGTCAGCTCCTGGCCCGGCAGCAGCGTGATCCCGTGCGCCGCGGCGGTGGCCGGCAGCTCCGCGTGGTGGCTGACCGTGTTGTGATCGGTGATCGCGAGGAAGTCGAGGCCCTGGCCGACCGCGAACCTGGCCAGCTCGGGGACGGTCATGGCGCCGTCGGAGTGCACGGTATGGGTGTGCAGGTCGCCCGCCAGCCAGCGCCGCCCGGGCCCGGCCGGCAGCTCGCGCCGGGCCGGCCGGCTGGCCAGCGGGGGGAGCGGGTCGGGCGGCCGCGCCGGCACCAGCTCTCCGGGCGTGGTGCTGATCTGCGTGGTCAGCCGGTACTCGGCCCCGGCCGGCGGCACCCGGTGCAGGCCGATCATGATCTGCCAGGTTCCCGGCTCGAGATCCCCCGGCAGGTAGCCGGGCGTGGCGGCATCGGGGCTGATCACGAACCACCGGCGGGCGCCGCCGGACCAGCCCCGGAACCCGGCCGGCCCGAGGCAGCCCAGGTCCAGGCTGGCCCCGTCCCGCTCGTACTCGAGTTCGGCGCGCAGCCCGCACGCCCCGCGGGGTACCTCGACCGTCAGGTACCGCCAGGGCGAGGCAAACCGGTCTTCCAGCGTCCATCGCCCGCTGTGCCGCGTGATGACCATGCGCTCATCGCAGCAGATGCCGGTCAGCCGTGCTTCAGCCGGGTCAGCTCGGCGTGGCCTTCGGCGGCCAGCTCGCGCAGCTTGTCCCGCAGCTCGTCGGCGCCGGGGTCGTCGAGCTCGTCGAGGATCTCCAGCGCCCGCCGCCAGACCGCGATCGCGGCCTGGCGGCTGCCCGTCACCCGGTGCACCTCGCCGAGGTGGGTGAGCACCTGGGCCTCGCCGCTGCGCGCGCCGATGTCGGCGAACAGGCCGATGGCCTGCTGGAAGCAGCTGGCCGACTTGGCGAGCTGGCCGAGGTGCTGGTGGGAGTAGCCGAGCGTGTCCCAGGTGCTGGCCTCGCCGCAGCGGTCGCCCAGTTCGCGCTGCAGGCGCAGGGCCTGCCTGCTGCTCAGCAGGGCCTGGTGGTGATCGCCCAGCATGGCGTGGTACCAGCCGACGTTGTTCAGGGCGCGGGCCTGCAAGGGCCGGTTGTCGGCCTCCTCGGACAGGGCCAGCGCCTGGCGGGCGTGACCGAGCGCCTCGTTCAGGCGGCCCATGCGCTCCATGGCCTTGCCGATGTTGAGGTGGACCCGGGCCTGTCCGACCGCGTCACCGAGTTGCTGGTAGAGCCGGAGGGCCTGGGACAGGTGGGCCCGGGAGTCGTCCCAGTCGCTGAGCTGGAACCGGACCCGGCCCACCGAGCGGTGCACGTTCGCCTGGGCGGCGGTGTCGCCGAGCCGCTCGGCGGCGGCGAGCGCGGCGTCCTGGATGGCGGCGATGTCGTGCCACATCCCGTGGAATTCGAGGTGGTCCGCGAGGGTCCAGGGCAGCTGCCAGGCGTGCACGTCGAACCCCTGGTCGGCGGCCAGGGCGGCGACGGCCAGCAGGACATGGTGCTCGGCCTCGAACCAGGCCAGGGCCTGCACATGGGTGTCGAGCGATTCCGGCCCGGCCCCGGCCTGGACGGGCGGCAGGTCGATCGTGCCCCGGGCCGGGTTGATCAGGACGGCGGCGGCGTGGGCGGTGTGCAGGTAGTGGTCGAGCACCCGGTGCAGGGCGGCGTCGCGGGCGGCGTCGCTGTCCTCGGCGGCGGCCCGCTCGGCGGCATAGGCGCGCAGCAGGTCATGGAACGCGTAGCGGCCGGGGGAGGGCTCGGCGATGAGGTGGCCGCGGGTCAGCTCGCGCAGCAGGCGGCGGGTCAGCGGGAGCGGAAGGCCGGCCAGGCTGGCGGCGGCCGCGGCGGCGATGTCCGGGCCTGGATGCAGGCCGAGCAGGCGGAACAACCGGGCGGCCGGGGGATTCAGGTTCTGGTAGGACCAGGAGAACACCGCGCGGACGTCGGTGGCGTCCTCCCCGGTGGACAGCGCGTCCAGCCGGCCGCGGGCGTCGCGCAGCTCGGCGGCCAGCGCGGCCAGG
>JASHUI010000240.1:0-3296 GCA_030040095.1 Streptosporangiaceae bacterium
TTCTGGCGAAGACAGAGTTTGAACGCGCCGTCTCGCCCGGGACTGGTGAGCTGTCGCTCGATCTGGTCGCGGGGCTGCCCGAAGCCATCAGGTCACGGGTACTGCGGAACGCGGCCATCGCGGCCGGCTGCCCGGCCGGCGCGCTGACCGCGGGCCACGTGGCCGGGCTCGACGCCCTGGCCACCGGGTGGCGCGGCCAGCGCTGGATCGACCTGCCCGGCGGTGTTCGCGGCCGGCGCCGGTATGGCAAGCTGCTCTTCAGCGCGAGCGAGGGGGAGGACCTGGGTGGACGCGAGCGACATGGGCGGCGACCTGGAGCAGATACTCATCACCCCGGACCGGCTGCAGAGCCGGATCGCGGAACTCGCCGCGCAGATTGACGCGGATTACGCTGATCGCGAACTTCTTCTGGTCGGGGTGCTGAAGGGCGCGGTCATGGTCATGGCCGATCTGGCCCGGGCCATGCGCCTGCCGGTGCAGATGGACTGGATGGCGGTTTCGTCGTACGGGTCGGGCACGAAATCCTCCGGCGTGGTGCGCATTCTCAAGGACCTCGACTGCGACATCACCGCGTGTCATGTGCTCGTCGTCGAGGACATCGTCGACTCCGGCCTGACGCTGTCCTGGCTGGTCAGCAACCTGCAGTCGCGGCGTCCCGCGTCCTTGAAGGTCTGCGCTCTGCTGCGCAAGCCGGCCGCCGCGCGGATCGACGTGGACGTCGCCTATGTCGGTTTCGACATACCCAATGACTTTGTCATTGGGTATGGACTGGACTATGCCGAGCGCTACCGAAACCTGCCGTTCATCGGGACCCTGGCCCCGCACGTCTACGGAGGCGCCCCGGACGACGGGTGTGCCCCGGTCTCGCAGGCGCCCGCGCCCGCCGACGGCGACGCGCCGGGGAACACATCATGAGATGAATTACGTTCACCGGGTAGGGAACTAAGGCGGTGGATCAGAACGCGCCTCCTGCGTGTCAGCAGTGGGCGGCGCGGTGTACCGTCGATTATTCGCTGTGTATCGGGCGGGCAGAAGGGAAGGCTGCGTGGCCGCTAGGCATGGCCGTCCCGCCGGTGGTCGGCGGGACCCGAGGCTCGTCAGGAGGGGTCGGCCCGTTACCAGGGCCGTTCGTCGATGGATCTGAAGCGCTACTTCCGCGGGCCGTTCGTTGCCGTCCTGGTCATCCTGCTGCTGTTTTTCTTCTTGTACCGGTACGTGAACTCCGGCGACTCGTACAAGCCCGTTGCTACCTCGCAGATCGTCAACGTCATCGACAAGGGCGACATCAAGTCGGCGCTGCTGATCGACTCGACCCAGACGATCCAGGTCACTACCAACAGCGGCCAGCTGCTCGAGGCGTCCTGGGTGGGCAACCAGGGCCAGCAGCTCGCGACGAGCATGCAGCAGCTGGTCCAGAAGGGCAAGCTGCCCGCCGGCGTCTACAACGTCCAGCCCCCCAAGGGCAGCTCGATCTTCGACGTGATCTTCAGCTGGCTGCCGATCATCCTGATCGTCCTGATCTTCCTGTTCATGCTGAATCAGATGCAGGGCGGCGGCTCCCGGGTGATGAACTTCGGCAAGTCGAAGGCCAAGCTGATCACCAAGGACACGCCCAAGACCACCTTCGCCGACGTGGCCGGGGCCGACGAGGCGATCGAGGAGCTGCAGGAGATCAAGGAGTTCCTGCAGAGCCCGGGCAAGTTCCAGGCCATCGGAGCGAAGATCCCCAAGGGCGTGCTGCTGTACGGCCCGCCGGGCACCGGCAAGACGCTGCTGGCCCGCGCCGTGGCCGGCGAGGCGGGCGTGCCGTTCTACTCCATCTCCGGCTCCGACTTCGTCGAGATGTTCGTCGGCGTCGGCGCGTCCCGGGTCCGCGACCTGTTCGAGCAGGCCAAGGCGAACGCCCCGGCGATCGTATTCGTCGACGAGATCGACGCCGTGGGCCGGCACCGCGGCGCCGGCTTCGGCGGCGGCCACGACGAGCGCGAGCAGACGCTGAACCAGCTGCTGGTGGAGCTGGACGGGTTCGACACCAAGGGCGGTGTCATCGTCATCGCGGCCACCAACCGGCCGGACATCCTGGACCCGGCGCTGCTGCGCCCGGGCCGGTTCGACCGCCAGATCGTGGTGGCCCAGCCCGACCTGGCCGGGCGCAAGGGCATCCTGCGGGTGCACGCGCGGGGCAAGCCGCTGGCGCCGGACGTCGAGCTCGACGCGATCGCCCGCCGCACGCCCGGGTTCACCGGCGCCGACCTGGCCAACGTGATCAACGAGGGCGCGCTGCTGACCGCACGGGGCAACCAGACCCAGATCTCGATGGCCTCGCTGGAGGAGGCGATCGACCGGGTCACCGCCGGCCCCAAGCGCAAGAGCGTGCTCCTCTCCGAGAAGGAGCGGAAGATCATCGCGTACCACGAGGGCGGGCACGCCCTGGTCGGGCACGCGCTGCCGAACGCCGACCCGGTGCACAAGATCACGATAATTCCGCGCGGCCGCGCGCTCGGCTACACGGCGTCCGCGCCGACCGAGGACAAGTTCCTGGTCAGCCGGGCCGAGATGATGGATCAGCTGGCCATGCTGCTCGGCGGCCGGACCGCCGAGGAACTGGTCTTCCACGAGCCCACCACGGGCGCGGCCAACGACATCGAGAAGGCGAGCCAGATCGCCCGCGGCATGATCACCGAGTTCGGGATGAGCGAGCGCCTCGGCGCCCGCAAGTTCGGCAGCGGCGACGGCGAGCCGTTCCTGGGCCGCGAGATGTCGCACAGCCGGGACTACTCGGAGGAGATCGCATCCGCGATCGACGAAGAGGTGCGGCGCCTCATCGAGTCCGCGCACGACGAGGCCTGGGAGATCCTGGTCCAGTACCGGGACGTGCTGGACAACCTGGTGCTGCAGCTGATGGAGCACGAGACCCTGTCGCGTGAGCAGGTTCTGGCGGTCTTCAGCCCGGTGCAGCCGCGCCCAATCCGCGGCTCCTATACCGGCTACGGCAAGCGGCTGCCGTCCGACCGGCCGCCGGTGCTCTCGCCCAAGGAGATGGCGCTCGCCGCCGCTTCGGACGGCTCCGAGCAGTCGGCCGCGAGCAACGGGCAGGCGCTGGGGACCGGTCCCGACGGGACCCCTCCGGCGCTGGGCTACGGCTCTCCTCCAGGCAACGATGACGGTGTGCCGGGTGCCCCCGGTGGTGGGGGTCCCGGCACAGGCGGGACTCCTTGACCGACCGGAACGACACCGCCCGCAGCGACACTGACCGTAGCGACACCGACCGGAACGGCACCGCCCCCGTCGACCAG
>JASHUI010000241.1:0-4255 GCA_030040095.1 Streptosporangiaceae bacterium
GCCCGGGCCGCGCCCGGGCCGTCAGCGCCGGCCGCGCGGGCACCGCGCCCTCCAGTCGCCTGGCCAGGCCCGCCACCGTCGGCGCCTCGAACAGGGCCCGGACCGGCAACTCCACGCCCAGCACCGACCGGATCCGGCTGACCAGCCGGGTGGCCAGCAGCGAATGACCGCCCAGGGCGAAGAAGTCGTCCTCGGCGCCCACCGCGGGCAATCTCAGGACCTCGGCAAACGCCGAACACAAGATCTCCTCTCGGGCCGACGCCGGGCCCCGGCCGCCCGCCTCGTATTCGGGCGCGGGCAGCGCCGCCCGGTCCAGCTTCCCGTTCACCGTCAACGGCAGCGACTCCAGGAGCACCACCGCCGATGGGACCATGTAGTCGGGCAGCCGCCCGGCGGCGAACGCGCGCACCACCTCCGCCAGTTCGCCGGCCTGATCCCCGGCCCCGGCCGCCGGCACGGCATACCCGACCAGCCGCACGTCGCCCGGCGTGTCCTCGCGCGCGAGCACAGCCGCCTGCGTTACGCCCGGACACGCCGCCAGCACGGCCTCGACCTCCGCTGGCTCCACCCGGAACCCGCGCACCTTCACCTGGTCGTCCGCCCGGCCCGCGAACACCAGCTCACCGGCGCACGTCCACCGCGCCAGGTCACCCGTCCGGTACATCCGGCTTCCCGGCGGGCCGAACGGGCACGCCACGAACCGCTCCGCGGTCAGCCCCGCCCGCCTTGCATACCCTCGCGCCAGCCCCGCCCCCGCCACGTACAGCTCGCCGGCCACCCCGGGCGGCACCGGGCTCAGCCACCCGTCCAGCACGAACACCTGCGTGTTCCAGATAGGCCGGCCGATCGGCGGGGCGGGGAGGTCGAGCGGCGCGCCCGCCTCGATGCGGTGGTCGGCGCAGCCGACCGTGGTCTCGGTCTGCCCGTAGTGGTTGACGACCGCGACCGCGGGATGCCGGTCTCGCCAGCGACGCAACGGCCCGGCCCGCAGCGTCTCGGCGCCGAGCATCAGCTCACGGGTGGCCGAGATCTCCGCGAGTTCCAGCACGGGCAGATGACTGGGAGTGGCCTTGAGGAAACCGTAGGAGCCGACGGCCGCTGTGCCCGGGCGCACCTGGTCCAGCGCCGCCACGTGGACGCACCCGCCGGACAGCAGCGCTCCGTAGACGACCGTCACCCAGCCGTCGAAGGACACGGAGGCATGCCACAGGGTCAGCCCGTCCAGGCCGCGGTAGGCCGCCTGGGAGTAGCTCAGGTAGTTGGCCAGGCCGCGACGGGTCACCACCGCGCCCTTGGGCCGGCCGGTGGAACCGGAGGTGTAGATCACATACGCCGGGTGTTCCGGCCGCGGCGCTGCTGTCCGGGCGGCCTCAGCCAGGTCGTTGCCGCTGCGCCCGGCCAGGCTGGCCGCGATCCGGGGCTCGTCGAGCACGACCACGGGCGCGTCCAGGGACTCCGGCAACGCCCTCGCGCTGGCCGAGGTCGCGAGCACCAGCGCTGGCCGCGCGTCGGCCAGCATGAACGCCACCCGCCTGGCCGGGTAGCCGGGATCCACCGGCAGGTACGCCGCCCCGGCCTTGAGCACGCCCAGCAACCCAGCCGCCAGCGCGGCGGATCGTTCCATCACCAATGCGATGACCGATTCCGGACCCGCTCCGCCATCCGCCAGGTACCGGGCCAGGCGGTTGGCCCGTGCGTTCAGCCCGCGGTAGCTGACGGCGCCGCCGGCGTCGATCACCGCCACCGCGTCCGGAGTCCGCGCCGCCTGCTCCTCGAACAACTCGGCAACCGTCGCGGCGGGCACCTCGTGCGCGGTGTCGTTCCACCGCGTGAGGATCTGCCGCCGCTCGCCGGGGCTGAGGATCTCGGCCCGGCTGACCGGGGCGTCCGGGTCGGCGGCCACCGCCTCGAGCAGGCGCAGGAACCGCGCGGCGATGGCCTCGACCGTGCCGGGGTCGAACAGGTCGGCGGCGCCGGTGATCGCGCCCCGCAGGCCGGCCGGGCTCCGGTCCTCGCCGAAGGCCTCGGCCAGGGTCACGCTCAGGTCGAACCGGGCCGGCGGGCCCCCGACGGGCACCTCGCCGATGATCAGGCCGCCCAGGTCCAGCACCGCCGGCGCGGTGTTCTGGACGGTCAGCATCACCTGGACCAGCGGATGCCTGCCGGTCGACCGGGCCGGCGCCAGCACCTCGACCAGATGCTCGAACGGCACATCCTGGTGCGCGAACGCGCCCAGGGCACGCGCGCGCACCCGCGCCAGCACCTGGGCGAACGACGGGTTCCCCGACAGGTCGACGCGGAGCACCAGGGTGTTGACGAAGAAACCGACCAGCTCGTTCAGGGCCTCATCGGTCCGCCCGGCGACCGCCGCCCCGAGCGGGATGTCGGCGCCGGCCCCGAGCCTGGATAGCAGCACCGCCAGGCCGGCCTGGGCGACCATGAACAGGGTGGCGCGGTGGGCCCGGGCCAGATCGGCCAGGGACCGGTGCAGGCCGGCCGGCCCGCTCAACGGGACGCTGTGGCCGCGATGGCTGGGCGCCGGCGGGCGCGGCCGGTCCGCCGGGAGAGCCAGCTCCTCCGGCAGCCCCGCCAGCGCCTCCCGCCAGTACCCCACCTGCCGCGACAGCACGCTGCCCGGGTCGTCTTCCGCGCCCAGAAGCTCCCGCTGCCACACCGCGTAGTCGGCGTACTGCACCGGCAGCGGCGGCCATTGCGGGGCGTGGCCGGACCGCCGGGCCGCGTACGCGGTCACGATGTCCCGGGCCAGCGGCGCCATCGACCACCCGTCCCCCGCGATGTGATGGATCACCACCACCAGCACATGCTCGGCCTGCCCCGCCCGCAGCAGCACCGCCCGCACCGGAACCTCGGCGGCCAGGTCGAACGGCTCGGACGCGGCACCCGCCACGACCCCCGCCACGTCCGGTGCCGCCACCGCCACCATCGGGAGCTGCCAGCCGATCTGCCTTGCGTCCAGCACCCGCTGGAACGGCTCGCCGTCCGTCGCCGGGAACACCGTCCGCAGCACCTCGTGCCGCTCGATCACATCGCCCAGCGCCGCACTCAGCGCCGCCACGTCCAGCTCACCCGACAGCCGCAACGCGACCGGGATGTTGTAGACCGGGCTCGGCCCCTCCAGCTGCGCCAGAAACCACAGGCGCTGCTGGGCAAACGACAAGGGGATCATCACAGCTCTCTCATCTGGGCCTTGGCCGCAACGGGGGCCTAGGTCTTTTCTCCTCCCCCGCCCCCGCCAGCCGCGCCGCCAGGCCGGCCGGCGTCGGCGCGTCGAACAGCATGCCCGGGTCCACCTCGGCGCCCAGCACCACCCGGATCCGGCTGATCAGCCGGGTGGCCAGCAGCGAATGCCCGCCCAGGTCGAAAAAGTCGTCCTCCGCCCCCACCGGCTCGACCCCCAGCACCTCCGCGAACACCCCGCACAACAGCTCCTCGGCGGCGCTGGCCGGCGCCCGGCCCCGCGCCACCCCGGCACCCGCCGCACCCGGCGCCGGCAACGCCGCCCGGTCCACCTTCCCGCTCCCCGTCACCGGCAGGGCTTCCACCACCACCACCACCGGTACCATGAACTCCGGCAACCGCCCCGCCGCGAACTCCCGCACCACCCCCGCGAGATCCTCGCCCCCGCCAGCCTCCGCCGCCGGGACCACATACGCGGTGAGCCGCACGTCGCCCGGCACATCCTCCCGCGCCACCACCACCACCCGTCCCACCCCCGCACACCCCGCCAGCACCGCCTCCACCTCACCCGGCTCCACCCGGAACCCCCGCACCTTCACCTGATCATCAGCCCGCCCCACAAACACCAGCTGCCCATCACCCCGCCACCGCACCCGGTCCCCCGTCCGGTACATCCGGCTCCCCGCCGGGCCGAACGGACACGCCACAAACCGCTCCCCCGTCAACCCCGCCCGCCCCGCATACCCCCGCGCCACCCCCCACCCCGCCACATAGAGCTCACCCGCCACCCCCGCCGGAACCAGGCCCAGCCGGTCATCCAGCACGAACACCCGCGCCCCCGGCACCGGAACCCCCACCGGCACCACCCCGCCCGCCACCACCGCCCCCGGCTCCACCCGGAACGCCACGCACCCCACCGTGGCCTCCGTCGGCCCGTACTCATTCACCACCGCCACGCCCGGGTTACGCCGCCGCCACCCCGCCAGCAGCTCACCGGTCAGCTGCTCACCCCCCACCACCAGCTCCCCCCCCCCCCCCCCCCCCCCCCCCCCCCCCC
>JASHUI010000242.1:0-3813 GCA_030040095.1 Streptosporangiaceae bacterium
GTTCTCCGGCCCGCGTTCGGCCGCCGGCGACTGACCGGGCCTGCGGCCGGGACGGCCGGCCGCAGGCGGGGCGGCGCGGCCACGGCACCGCTGTGACCTGGCACACCCGAGACAATCGCGCTGCTGCCTGTGTCGGTGGCTTTGGCTAGGCTCTGCTGCGTGAGCGATGAGTCACCGGCGTTCCCCTGGCCGGCCTGCAGCGCCACCGGCGTCGGCTCGATGCCCGGCACGGATCCGGCCGAGGCCGTCGCGGTGGTCCTTGGCGAGCTGCCCGACTTGCCTCACCTGCCCGAGCTGCCCGCTCGCGGGCCCGGGGCGGAGATAACCGGCCGCACCGCGGCGATGCTTGTGGACATCCCGGTCGAGATCACGGCGGGCCGCTGGAAGGCGGCCGCCCGGCCCGGCCGCGACCAGCGCCGCGCGGCCGGGTTCCTGGCCGCGGACCTGGACGCCGTCCAGGAGGCCGCCGGGGAATGGACCGGCGCGTTCAAGATCCAGGTCTGCGGCCCGTGGACGCTGGCCGCCACGATCGAGCTGAGCCGCAGCCAGAACCCGGTGCTGGCCGACCCCGGCGCGGTCGCGGACCTGATCGCGTCGCTGGCCGAGGGGGTGGCGGCGCATGTGGCCGAGATCCGCGGCCGGATCCCCGGGGCGACGGTGCTGCTGCAGCTCGACGAGCCGGCGCTGCCCGCGGTGCTGGCCGGCTCGGTGCCCACCGCCAGCGGGCTGAACCGGGTGGGCGCCGTGGACACCACCGTGACCTGCGACGGACTGCACACGGTCCTGGCCGCCGGGACCAGTTTCGGCCTGGTGCACTGCTGCGCGGCAGACGTACCGTTCCTGCTCTTGAAGGATGCCGGGGCGCGGGCGGTCAGCTGCGACCTCAGCCTGCTGCGGCCCGGCGGGCGCGGGCAGGATGAGCTAGCCGAGGCGGTCGAGGCCGGGCTGGGCGTCCTGGCGGGCGTCCTTCAGATTCCGGAACGCGCCGGCTCGTCCGCACCTGGTCAGGCCAAGGACATCGTGACCGGGGTGACCGACCTGTGGCACCGGATGGGGATCGCGCCCGCCGGGCTGGAGCGCCAGGTGGTGCTGACGCCGGCCTGCGGCCTGGCCGGCACGTCGCCGGCCGGAGCCCGGGCCACGCTGGCCCGGTGCCGTGAGGCGGCGCGGCTGCTGCCCGAGCTGATCGAGGAGTCCTCATCATGAGCGAACAGACCGCACCGGGAGCGGAGGCGGCGCAGGCGGCACCCGAGGCCGACGCCGCGGCGCGGCACCAGCACGCGGACCTGGTGGCCGAGATCACCGAGCACAACCACCGCTACCACGTACTCGACGCGCCGGTCATCTCCGACGCGGAGTACGACGCGCTGATGCGCGAGCTGCGCGCTCTGGAGGAGCGCTACCCGGATCTGCGCACCCCGGACTCGCCGACGCAGAGGGTCGGCGACGTGATCTCCACCGACTTCGCGCCGGTCGAGCACCTGGAGCGGCTGCTCAGCCTGGACAACGCGTTCTCGGCCGAGGAACTCGACGCCTGGGCGGCGCGCACCGAGCGGCTGGCCGGCCCGGACCCGGCGGTCGGCCCCTACCTGTGCGAGCTGAAGATCGACGGCCTGGCGGTCGCCCTCGTCTACCGCGGCGGGGTCCTGGTCCGCGCCGCGACCAGGGGCGACGGGGTGACCGGCGAGGACGTCACGCCGAACATCCGGACGATCGCGGCGGCCCCGGCCCGGCTGGCCGGCTCGGGCTGGCCGCAGGTCCTGGAGGTGCGCGGCGAGGTGTTCATGCCGGTCGCGGACTTCCACAAGCTGAACGAGCGGCAGGCCGACGCGGGCAAGCCGCTGTACGTGAACCCCCGGAACACCGCGGCCGGGTCGCTGCGGCAGAAGGACCCGCGGATCACCGCGACCCGGCCGCTCAGCCTGATCGTGCACGGGCTGGCCGTGCCCGGCGCTGGTGCCGAAAGCGGGATGCCGGTCCCGCAGGACGAGGCGGTGCCGGACAACGTGCCGGTCACGCAGTCGGGCTGGTATGAGCAGATGCGGGCCTGGGGGCTGCCGGTCAGCGACGTGTACAAGGTGGTCGGGACGCTGGACGAGGTGCGCGAGTACATCGCCCGTTACGCCGAGCACCGGCACGATCCGGCCTACGAGATCGACGGGGTGGTGATCAAGCTCGACCGGCTGGAGATCCAGCGCTCGCTCGGCGCGACCAGCCGGGCCCCGCGCTGGGCGATCGCCTACAAGTACCCGCCGGAGGAGGTCACCACCCGGCTGCTCGACATCCGGGTCAACGTGGGCCGGACCGGCCGGGTGACGCCGTTCGCGGTGATGGAGCCGGTCAAGGTCAGCGGCTCGACGGTGGACCGGGCCACCCTGCACAACGCCGACGAGGTGGCGCGCAAGGGGGTGCTGATCGGCGACATGGTGGTGCTGCGCAAGGCCGGCGACGTGATTCCCGAGGTGGTCAGCCCGGTCGCCGATCTGCGCACCGGGTCCGAGCGCGCGTTCGAGTTCCCGGCCGAGTGCCCCGAGTGCGGCACGACGCTGGTGCGAGAGGACGGGGGGGTTGACTGGCGCTGCCCCAACGCCCGCTCCTGCCCGGCCCAGCTGCGCGAGCGCCTGTTCCACCTGGCCTCGCGGGGCGCCCTGGACATCGAGGTGCTCGGCTACGAGGCGGGCATGGCACTGCTGGACGGCGGCCTGGTGGGCGACGAGGGCGAGGTGTTCTCGCTCACCGCCGAGAAGCTGGCCACCTCGCCGTTCTTCGTCAACAAGCAGGGCGGGCTGACCGTCAACGCGCTCAAGCTTCTGCACAACCTCGAGGAGGCCAGGCATCGGCCGCTGTGGCGGGTCCTGGTCGCGCTGTCGATCCGGCACGTCGGGCCGACCGCGGCCCGGGCCCTGGCCGCGGCGTTCGGGTCGGTCGACGCGATCGCCGCCGCGTCGGCGGAGGACCTGGTCGCGGTCGACGACGTGGGCCCGACGATCGCGGCCTCGATCCGGGAGTGGTTCGAGGTGGACTGGCACGCGGCGATCGTGGACAAATGGCGCGCGGCCGGGGTGCAATTGTCTGGAGAGGGGCTCGGCGTCGCGGCGGGCGTGCCCGCGGCCGACGGGCCGGCGGCCGGGCCGCTGGCCGGGATCACCGTGGTGCTGACCGGCACGCTGGCCGGGCTCACCAGGGACGAGGCCGCCGAGCAGATCGCCCTCCAGGGGGGGAAGGTGGCGGGTTCGGTGTCGAAGAAGACCGACTTCGTGGTGGCCGGGGCCAGCCCCGGATCCAAGTACGACCGCGCGCTGGCCCTGGGCGTCCCGGTGCTGGACGAGGCGGGTCTTGGCGTGCTGCTCGAGCGGGGGCCGGCCGCGGCCCAGGCCGCCTCTCCGTCCCCCTTCGCCGCCGACTCGCCCGATACCCGTGCCTGAGCCGGCGCGGTGCGGCACCCTGGATAGACAACTGCATGAAGTGAGGTGCCTGATACGCAGTGCCAGCCGTGGGGCCAGCCCCGGGCCCAAGCCCGTAAGTGAAGAGTAACCGGATGACTACAGCCTGACGCGATGTAACGGATAGTATGCAATTGGCTTCGGGAAGTACGATTTTCGCCGTACGCTTCTGCCAAACGCGGAGGGACCCGCGGCGCAATCGATTGCACCGATGAGGACGGTTCATGAAGGATCCGAACGACACCAGGGACACCGGCCCGCGGCCCGGGTCGCCGCTGTGGATCCACATGACCGTGGTGATCGTGGCCGGCGCCGCCGTCTTCGTCTGGGCCACGTCCCGGCTGTCCGGGCTCGAGGACCTGCTGCGGCA
>JASHUI010000029.1:0-10994 GCA_030040095.1 Streptosporangiaceae bacterium
ACCGGGCCCACCGCGTCACCCGATAGCACGACAGCCGGTTTCGGCGGGGCGACGGCCGCCGGGGACGACCCGGCGCACCCGGCCAGGGCGACCAGGACGAACGCCAGGTAGCGCACCTGCCGGCCGGGAAATGCCGCCTTGCCAGGCATCGTGGCGCACCCCTGTCCCCGGTAGTGCAATCCCGGTTTGCCAACAACCCTGACTGTAGTGCCAAGCGAGGCGCGTCCTGGACTCGATCTTGCGCGCCTCGCCATTACCGGGCGGCGTTATTCGTCAAGGTGCCGTTCGGCTCGCCGGTCGGCGGTCGCAGATTAACCATTCGGGTGCGGCATCTACCGCCACGCATGGCCGCCGCAGGAGGCGCGATATCGGCGGCTCGCGATCGTGGTTCGGGTCACGGCCGGTTACGGCCCAGCCCGGCACGGCGAGCGGCTGGCGCCTCGGCACGTGATGGTGCCGGGACGGGCCTGGGGAGGGCTCCCCAGGCCATCCGGGGCGACCGCGCAGTCGTAAACGGGTGCATTGGTCCTTACATCGGAAGCACAAGGGGGATGCCATGCACCTTCCAGCTCACTGCCCGCCGCGGCTGGCCGGCGCCGTTGTCATAGCCAGCGCCGTAGCGCTGATGCCGGTCGCCGCCTCCGCCGCCGCCGGTTCCGTGCCGACGCCGGCGCGGGCATCAGGCACGCCGCGCTGCGCCACATCCGGCCTGGTCGTCTGGCTGGACGTGCCGCCGGGCAACGACTACGCCGGCGGCGCCGCCTACTACCTGGAGTTCACCAACCTGTCCGGGCATGCCTGCACGCTGCGCGGGTATCCCGGGGTCTCGGCGGTCAGCCTTGGCGGCCGCCAGATCGGCAGCCCGGCAGGCTGGGGCCGCCCGGCGACCACCACGGTCCGGCTCGCCAGCGGGGCAACCGCCACCGCGAGCCTGCAGATCGCCGACCCGGGGGTCTACGGCAACCGGTGCCTGCTGCCCCCGCCATGGAAGCAGCCGTGGCGGCCGGGAACGCTGCCCACCGCCGCCGGGCTGCGCGTCTACCCGCCCAACCAGGCCGCCTCCAAAGTGATCCCGTACCCGTTCTCCGCCTGCGCGCACACCGGGCTGGTCTACATCCACGCCGGCTCGGTAAGTGCCGGGGGTCCTCCCGGATAGAGCCACGCGCCGCCCGCCGGGCCGCGATGGCTGGCTACCCGGCCATCGCGCTGGCCTTCGGGCGGCACCCGGCCTCGACAGCACACCCAGCAAGCCGCCATGTGACAGCCCGGCCCTCGGACCCCGGCGAGGCGCAGCGAACGCCCGCCCCGCGGCTCCAGCTAACCGCCCGGTTCGCCGATTTGTGCGGCTCAGAGGCAACGCTGCCCTATGGTGACCCCCGCACAGATCTGCCAGCTCTGGTGTGAGGCGGCCCGCCCAGATGTTCGGTGACAATCGCGAGGTACTCGTAGCGTCTGCTACCAATCTGGTAATCAGGTTGGCTCACAGCGTACGGTTTCCATCATGTGGTGGCAGTACGCCCTATGGGGCGTGGCGGGCGCCGGCGCGGCACGGGCGGTAAGTTGCGCGGAAGCCATTCCTCGCGTCAAGGGGCCGCCGTGGCGGTTCCCCTACGGCCCGGGTGGGGGCATGTACGCGCTGGCAGCGTTCTTGCATTGTTTCGTTGCCCTGGCGGTGACGGGAGCGGCTGCCGCTCAATCAGCTATGTTCCGTCATGCGCTCATCGCTCTTGGCCTTGGTGCCGGGGCATCTATAGCCTTGAAAACGGTAAGCGGGTACACCCTGGCATTGCTGCCCCGGCCACCTGATGACGGGAATAATAATGACGGCGGATGATGGTTTCACGCGGCGATTGCTAGTTGCGCTCGCCGATGTATCCCCCGCCTTGCAAACTCGTCCGGAGCTGGCAACGGGTGGTTTCGGGCGGCGACTACTGGCGGCACTCGCGGATGCATACCCCGCGTCCCACCCAATTCATACTGAGGAAGAGCCGCGCCAAAGCTCCAGTGAGCCAGCGGCAAACCCTGCCGGCCGGTATGTGCATATCCCCGAGATCGACCGCAGGCGAACCGTGCCGTTCGACCTCTTGCCCGCCCCCGAACGGGGGGCGGTGATGCAGCGGGTACAGCAACTCACCGAGTCCCTCGAAGGAGCGATCGACGAAGGAACCAGCGCCTCCCTCGACCGGCTGATCGAATCCTGGGTCGGCGGCTGGATCGCGACCGTGGAAAGCGAGTACGTCGACCACTGCGCCGTCATCAGCATCCATCGCGGGCAGGCCCGGCACTGGCTGACCGAGGCTACCGTCACCGCCGGGCACGAAAGGGAGAAACTCGATCGTATCCAAGCTGACTACTCCGCCTGCCGGTTGCGTCTTACTGCGGAGCAGGCAGACCAGGCAATCGGTAGCCGCAGCAGGACCGGACCCGCTGCTGTCGCCCTGCTCGTCCTGGCTGGAGCGCTCGCGGTCACCGTGGCGTTCAGGAATACGGTGGCATTGGCGCTGCCGACGCTATCAGGACTACTGGCCTGGCTGGCGGCGGCGGGAGCCACTTCCCTGGCCATGGCAACGGCCGCGAGCGCAGGTATCTCTCTCCGCGCGGCGGCCTCCCTGCGCCCAGCGCCGCGCCGCTTCCGCCCGCAGGCCGGGCGTATTGGCTCTGGGCTGTTCACGATCTTGATCACAGTCGCCTGGGCAGGTCTCGGACTGGCCGCGATCCTCATTCCGCTGCTCGGGACCGGCGTACATTCCGCCTCACTGGCGGCATTGTTCTCCGGCACGGCCTACTTCACCAGCGGTACCTGCACCATATTCCTAGCCGAACAGCTTTACGACCCCGACTACTCCGCCTTCCGCCGGCTGGAGAGAAAGTTCAGCGCCCAGGCCAGGTTCGTAGCTAAGGCCGAGGCCGAAAGGGAGCGTGCGGAGGCGGCGCTAGAGCAGCACGATGGAGAACTGCAGCGGGAAGACCAGCGGCGCGCGGCCACGATCGACAGCCGTCGGGCACTGGGAGCCGAGGCTGCCAGCTATGCACGAGTTTTGATGGCAAGCATGCTGCGGGATCCAGCTAAAGCCACCCCAACCGAGGCCGAACCTGCTCCAGAGCCCACTCACCGATCCCAGGGTTCCGCCTAATTCAGGTCGGCAGACCACTCATAAACGAACGCTGTTCAAAGTCGGAGCACGAGGTAATCTGTTCTCGCACAGGGGGACTCCGCATCGCCGCCGAACGTTGGTGGCGCATATCATCCGACTCTGCATCGATCGAGGATGCCGTCAGGCGCCAACGCGCCGATCGGCGGCTGGCGAGTGCTTTTGACGCCACGGCCGGTGATGCCTGGGTCCGGCTGAGCCGTCCGCCTGGCTGACGGGCAGCACGCATCATCCGACCCGTTTTGAGCCGAGCGGCTGTCGTAGGGCACGAGCTGGAAACGGTGGCGCAAGGCCGACCTCGCCACCGCCGAGCAGTCCGGCGGCCTGCCGCTGCCGACTGGCGCGGTGACCGGATCTGACGCACCATCGCCTGGTCACCAGGCGGGGCGCCATTACCGTCAGGGTGTCCGACGGCGCCAGCGACCGCCGGCGCGTCCGGGGCTCTGGCTCCCGGGCCCGTCACGGTCATCTGGGCGGCGTGGCCGACCGGAGACCGTCCCGAGCAGGCGCGCCATGACCGGTTCCGCTCTCGGCTCGGCCAGCGCGATCGCACCGCCCGGCTGGCCCGGCTTCGGCCGCCGGGGCTCCCGCACGCCGACAGCGGGAGGCCGGCGCCCGCGCCACGGTCCGTGGCCCAGCCCGCCGGCCCGGTCCAGCAGCCACCTGGCCGGAGCCGTCAGCGCGATATAGAGCGGATTGCTGATCAACAGCATCAGGAAGCGGCGTCGGCGCCAGGAACGACGAACGCTCCGCGGCGGACCAGGAGCACGTCGCGCCACCCGCGCGCCCGGCCCCGGGTACCGCCGCACTCGGTGCCACCTCGGCGGCGCCGAGAGAGCCGCCGGTCCGGCGAGCACGTACCGCCGCAGCGACTCACCCGCCACCACGATCACCGGCGAGAAGGCGACGATGAGGAGGCAGGCGGCAGCGGCACGCAGGAACCGCCAGACCACCCGAACGCGCCTCATTACCTCATTATGCGCGAACCCGGCAGCGGGCGGCCCAGCTCGGACGTCGTCCGCCGCTGCGGCCGGGGGCTTCCAGGTCGCGTGCGAAGCACTCGATGCCGGCGCGGCGGGCAGCGAACAGCGGCAGTCGGTGCTGCCGGCACCAGGCTGCGTACTGGCGCAGGTCTAGCTCGCAGGCCTGGCGGGTCAGGCCGCTGTAACCGCCGAGGAACCCGGCTAGAGCGAGCCGGTCGGTGTTCATGAACACCGGCGCGACCGGGACACGGTGCGGGCGGCGATTGCCTCCGATGCCGCGCCGAAATACACGCGCAGGCCTGCGGGGTCGATCGTGGACGCGGTCGAGCGGGACAGCCAACTGCTCGAACGTGGCGAACAAGCAGGCGCCGAGTCACAGGCCGCGGCCGCCGCTGATACTGGCCGGTGTCGTGACACCCTGCTTACCATGGCTCACTACAGCACGATCGCGAAGATCGTCATTGATGTCCCGCCTGGGGAGCACGACCGCGAGCTGGCATTCTGGCGGGGCGCGGCAGGCCAGGAGCTGCCCCAGATCTGGTCTGACGAGTATCACGGAGGCATGCTGCCCGGTCACGACCTGATGCTGCTAGTGCAGCGTCTGGACGCCGGCGCACCGCGCGTTCACCTCGACATCCACGCCGACAACCTCGATGCCGAGGTGGCGCGGCTGGAGCGGCTCGGCGCAGAGCGGGTGAGCCAGGTGCAATCGTGGTGGGTCATGCGCGACCCGGCGGGCTTGGTGTTCTGCGTGCTGCCCGAGTCGCCGGGCTCGCTGACTGGCGAGAACGCGCAGCACTGGGACTAACGCACTCGCGAAACCACCGGCACCACCTCAATGGCGGCGCGCGGAGCGTAGTCGGCGGAACGCCCTGGCGGACGACCGGATCGCTGAAGATTAACGCTCCGGCTTGATCTCAATAGCTGCCTTCGACGAGCACCGATCAGCCGGTTATGAAGGCCAGCGGACTCCAAGTTGATCCGCCAGGTCACGGGCGCTCGCCGCCGAGGAGCACGCGGGTGAGTTGATGGTGGGTGCCGAGCAGTTGGTCCAAGGCCCCGGACAGGTGCTCGTCGGTCACCCGGAGCGGTCCACCGTCATCTGCTTCGGCGGGTCCTTCGCGGGCGGCGCGGAGAGCGGCCCGTCTGAGCAGTTCCTTGATGAACGGCGCTGTGGCGCCTTCGGTCCCGGCGATCACGCTGTCTGGGTCAGCCAGGTCCAGTTCCAGGCTTCCTTGGTAGAGGCCGAGCATCTGGCGCCGCGCCGTCGCGTCCGGCAAGGGCAGCAGCACCGCGTGATCCACCCGGCCGGGGCGCTGGGCAAGGGCGGGCTCTAGCAGGTCGGCCCGGTTGGTGGTGAGCAGGAACGCCACGTTCATGTCCGAGCCGAGCCCTTCCATCTCGTTGAGAAGCTGGAAGAGCAGGGGATGGGTTCCGGTAGACCCTGCCTCACGTTCTTGCGCGATCAGGTCCACGTCCTCCACCACGACCACCGATGGCTGCAGCGTCCTGGCGATCGAGCAGGCATCGGCGATCAGCCGCAGCACCGCGCCGGAGAGCACGACCACGGTGACGCCCGGAAGCTGGCTCAGCAGATAACTGATCGTGTGGGTTTTGCCGGTACCCGGCGCCCCGTACAGCAGCACGCCACGTTTGAGGTGCTGGCCGCTGGCGAGCAGGCGGCCGGCGTGCCTGGCCACCCCCAGAACCTGCTCCTCGATGCCGCCGAGCACGTCGCCCGGGAGGATCACCTGGTCGCGGCTCACCTCGGGCCGGTCAGCAAAGCTCAGCAGAGTGGCCTCCTGGCCGAAGACGTCGGTCCCGAACGCGATCACATGACCGCGGTACACGTTGCGCTCGACGCTCAGGCGGCGTATCTCGCCGATCACCCGCTGGCCACGTTCCAGGTCTTCGCAGGCGACCTCCACGGCAACCCGCTCGTGGATGCTGGCTTCCTCCGGGCCGTCGACCAGCAGCGCCAGCGGGCCGTCGCGGTCGGCGACCAGATACAAGGCACGGCACACGCACGGGAGGGTGGCGCCGCCAGGGCCACACGGCCGTGCGGCGGTGGTGACAGCGCCGATGCCTACCTCAACGAACTCGGCCGGCTGCGACAAGTCGGCCAGCCCGATGCCTTGATACTGGAATCCGGTCAGGCCCACGACCTGGTGGCTGCGGCCGGGCTGCGCCAGCCAGGCGTCCAGGCCAACCTGGACGTTCACGTGGTCATAGCCCCGCCACAGGCCGCGTGCCACCGGCAACCCGGCCGCCCACGGCCCGAGGTGACCGGCCAGCACGTGCTGAGGGGTCGACTCCTCCGCCCGGGCCGCACTGACGGCCCGCCGCACGGCCCGCCGGGCCAGCCTGCCGATATCGGCCAGCTGCGGCCGTCCAGCTTCCGCCGGCCGTCGGATCCGGTCAGGCGAGAACTGGCCAAACCCGGCTGATTGCCCAGGGATCACCCCAGCAGCGTAGGCTCCACGCCCGCGGTGACCAATCCCTTTTTCAGCACCAGCCAGCGGCCAGCTTCCCGACGCAGGATGGCTCGCCATCCTGACCCGGAGGTTCCAGAGCGCCGATTGCGAGCGGCTCCCTCGCTGACCCGCAATCCAGGGGAGGGCACACAGATTGCGCCTGATATGTGCGGAATGATCATCTGCAGTGGGCCGGGCGGCCAGGATGCTCAGGCCGCGGCAGTCAGCCCGTCGATGAGGCAATTCAGGGCTTGGGTGGCCGCCGTCACCGCCGCGGCCCGGTCGGTGGCCGCGTGCACGTATTCGCCGGCGCTGCGCACCGCGCTGTACAGGGCCATCGCGGTGACCTCCGGGTCCAGCGGCTGCATCTCGCCGGTCTCGACGGCCTCGATCACCTGCTCTCGCAGCAGGGCGTAGGTACTACCCCGCTCACTCTGCCCGGGGACTACCCGGGGCGCGTCGGTCAAGGCGATCCGCGCGAAGTCATCCTCGGTGGATAGCTCCAGGAACATCGCAGCCCCGGCCCGCAGCCTGGCTACCGGCGATGGCAGGCTCTGCAGCGCGTCCCGGCGCTGATGGAAGGCTTCGTTGATCATGTCGAACACGGCGGTGAAGACCTCCGCTTTCCCGCCGGGGAAGTAGTGGTAGAGCGCGCCTCGGGCCATGCCGGCCCGGTCCAGGATGCCGGCCACCGTTGTGCCCTCGTAGCCCAGTTCGGTGAAGCTCTGGCGGGCCGCCTCCAGCAGTTCCGCTCGTGATGCGGCTGCCTGCTCCTTGCGGTTCATCGGGGTCTTGTCATCTCCTGCTCGGTTGACCGGCTGCCGGTCAGCGAGCCTAGCGCAAACGGCTAACTGACCGCCAGTCGGTCATTGACCGTTGGTCGGTCAATGAATTAGGCTGGCCCGTGCGCGGCGCGGTTCACGCGACACGCCAGACGGTTGCGAGCGGCAGAAAGAGGCTGACCGGGATGCTCAGAGCCGAGGGACTTACGAAGCGGTACAGGGACAGGCGAGCGCTGGACGGTTTCGACCTGTCCGTGCAGCCTGGCGAGATCACCGGCCTGGTCGGGCACAACGGCGCAGGCAAGACCACGTTCGTCGACGTGGTCACCGGGCTGGTGCGGCCGGACGCGGGCAGGGTCACCGTGGCCGGGATCGACGCCAGGCGCCATCCGCGGGCGGCCAGGCGGCTCATCGGGGTAGCCCCGCAGGAACAGGCGCTCTACCTCAGCGCCACCGCACGGGACAACCTGTCGCTATTCGGCGCGCTGGCCGGATTGCGCGGCGCCGGGCTGCGCCGCGCGATCGCCGAGGTCACCGACGAACTGCTGCTGAGCGGAGTGCTAGAGCAGCGGGCGGGGCTGCTGTCGGGCGGCCAGCGCCGCCGGGTGCAGGCGGCCACCGCCATGATCGGCAGCCCGCGGCTGCTCCTGCTGGACGAGCCGACGGCCGGCGCCGACCCGGACACGCGCACCGCGCTGCTGGCAGCCGTCAGGGCGCGCGCGGCGGCAGGGACCGCGATCGTCTACACCACCCATTACCTGCCCGAGCTGGCCGACCTGGGTGCCACGCTCGCCGTGGCCAGGGCAGGCAGGATCATTGCCAGAGGAACACAGCACAGCCTCATCAGCGGGCTGCCGGGCGAGCTGCGGCTGCGATTCGACGGCGACGCCCCCGGCACGGGAACGGCTGCTGCCTGCGCTGGCCACCCGGCGCTACCCGCCGCGCTCGCGGGCCGGTCCAAGAAAGCGGGCGGCGAACTGGCGATCGCCAGTACCGACCCGCCAGCTGACCTGGCCGCAGTGCTCGCCGCAGGATGCTCGCCGACGTCGGTGGACGTCCGCAAGCCCGATCTAGACGACCTGTACCGCGCACTGGCTCTGGAGGCTTCCCGTGCTGCGTGACCCGTTGCACCGAACCGGCGCCCTCGTCCGGCACAACGCCACGCTCATGGCGCGGGAGCCGGGCCCGCTGGCCACCCGGATGATCCTTCCGCTGGGGTTCCTGCTGCTGCTGCACCCGCTGTACGAGCAGGCCCAGCACGGCAACCGGGGGGTCACCCAGGCCGTCACCGCCGCGCTGGTGACGTTCTCGCTGATGGCCATGAGCATCGCGGGCAGCGCGATCCTCACCGAGCGCATCTGGCATACCTGGGAACGCATCACGGCGACCGCCACGCACCCGGCCGAACAGCTCGCCGGAAAGGCGGTGCCGGTGGTGGGGGCCCTGCTGCTGCAGCAGTCCATCGTCCTGGCCTTCGGCATGGCGGCCCTGGGCCTGGCCGTGGCGGGCCTGCCCCTGCTCGTGCTGGTCGTGCTGGCGTGGTCACTGACCATCACCAGCATGGGCGCCGCGCTCGGCCTGATCGTGCGCAGCCTGAGCGCGCTGTCCGCGTGCTACGACATCGGCGGGATGATCCTCTCCAGCCTCGGCGGGGCACTGGTACCGCTAGCGGCCATGCCGCTGTGGATCCGGCACCTCGCGCCGGCGTCACCTGGCTACTGGGCGGTGTCCGCGCTGCAGGCCGCAGTGCGCGGCGACACCTCCCGTGCCCTCGGCGCGTGCGCCGTGATGATGGCCTTTACCGCAGCCGCATGCCTGGTGGCCATGATGCGGACCGGCAGCACCCGGGGCCGGTCATCCAGGCTCTGAACCCGCGGATCGGTACCGCCCGACATCCTCAGCACACCCCGACGCAGGCCTTCACTCAGCAGGCCAGAGGCGCGGCCACTCACGGCGTGATCGCCGGGCACGACAGCCACGGTGATTACCATTGCCTGCCATGGACTTCGACCGGTTCGCGATCACGCTGCTTGTGCTCCGCGATGACGCACCAGAACTCACGCCGGAACAAGAAGATGCGCTGCAGGACGCGCACCTGTCCCACCTCGCGGACCTGCACCAAGCCGGCCATCTGCTCGCCGCCGGCCCGCTGCTGGACCGCACATCGCAGTTCCGCGGGCTGTGCATCCTCAACGTCGGTGTTGAGGAAGCCCGAGCGCTTAAGGAGAGTGACCCCGCCGTCCGGGCCGGCAGGTTTGCCGTCATCGCCTTGCCGTGGATGGTCCCAGCCGGAGCGATAAGTTTCTCGCCGACCCGCTTTCCACGGTCGGCATCCGAAGCGCTCGGAAGCTAACGCGCGGGCTCGGTGGTAACGACCCTCGCCACCCGCAGCCATCTACCGTCGAAACGGTGCCCGACAGCGGTCCCGGCGGCGTGAGCGAATGTTCGCGCGGCGATCGCCGCTCGCGAAGATGCCACGTTCGCGGCCACTCAGTCGAGATCGAACTCGTTGCCCTCGATGTCCTGCATCACGATGCACGACTCGTTGTCGTCATCGGCAGGCAGTAGTCGCACGCGAATCGCGCCGAGCGCGACCAGCCGTACGCATTCGGCCTCAAGCGCGGCCAGGCGCTCTTTACCCACGAGCCCGGTGCCGACCCGCACGTCAAGATGCAGCCGATTCTTGACGACCTTGCCTTCGGGAACGCGCTGGAAGAACAGCCGCGGGCCCGCACTTGAGGGATCAATGCATGCGAACCATGAACCTTGATCCTCAGGCGGCAGCGAGCGATCGAAATCGTCCCAGGTGGCAAACCCCTCCGGTGGCGGCGGCACGACGTACCCCAGCACCTCGCACCAGAAACGAGCGACGCGCTCGGGTTCTGCGCAGTCGAAGGTGACTTGGAACTGCTTGACCGACGTCATCGGTCCACCATAGAGACCGGGTCTTTCGTCGTCTCCGCGGGCCCGCCCCTGGCTAGGTCGCCGCTGTCGGCCCTTGAAGCTGAGTGAGACCTTGAGCCGCGCTTTCGTCGACACTTCAACTTGCGGGGGGCTTCCCGTTACGACCGGTTCAAAGTGAATATTCACCGGAGGGGTTATACGGCTTACCTCCTGCGCGGTACTCCCTGGTCCCCGCAACGTTCGCTTAAGGTTCCTGTTTCGGCGCAGCACTTGGCGAGGGGCGCTCGAGCAGATCGAGGTCGCGCACGCAGAAACCGTGGTGCGCCCACTCCTCGTCCAGCACTATGTGCACGCACTCGAGCACCGACTTCCCACTGGCGTATGGCGGCCAGCCCTGGCCCGCCGGCACTGGTGCGGGCGCCGCCAGCTCATCGGGCGTCACAGTCGACAGCCAGCGCTCTAGTTCGGCGCCATGCACGTCGCGCACGGCCAGCACCTCGTCGAGGCTCGGAGTCGCCGCTCGATCCAGGCCCTGCTCTTCCTGGTCAGGAACGAACTCGGACGCCAATCCGATAGCGGTGAACGGCTTGGTCGACCCCAGGCAGCAGCGACGGAACCACGAGTCGTGCACGAACACCAGATGTCGCAGGGTCTCCACCGCCGACCACTCACCGCCGACGCGCTGCTGCTCCGAACCCG
>JASHUI010000243.1:0-6797 GCA_030040095.1 Streptosporangiaceae bacterium
GCCAGCCCCGCGCCCCACGCGGCCACCGTGCCCGCTTCGGCGGCGCCGAGCGCGACGCCGCCGATGGTGTAGGTGGCGCCCGCCAACAGGATCGCCGGGCCCGCGATGGCCACCCCCACGATGCCCGCGGCTATCCCCAGGCCGGCCGCGACGTAGTTGAACTCGACGGAAGCCTGGGCGCATACGTTCTTGGCCGCCTGCTTGTTCTGCTGCAGGGTGGTGTCCTGGGCGACGTTCGTCGCCTCATCGTCGTCGTCATCGTCGTCATCGTCGTCGTCATCATCATCATCGTCGGTGTCGTCGTCGTCGCTGTCGTCGTCATCGGTGTCGTCGTCGTCGGTGTCCTCCTCGGGACGCAGCAACGGCTCGGACGGACCACTCGCTGTCACGGTCCAGTCATGCGGCCCCGGCGTCGGCTCGGAACCACCAGATGCGCTTGCCTCGTCTTGCATGGCCAGTACCTCCTCGGGGGGTCTGTCGGAGAATTCTCACTGCCACAAGCGTCGGCGCACCCAGGGCTCTTCGGCGGTGTGTACCGTCATAAGGCGCCTCCCCGTGCGATGGAGACGAACGCCGCCCGTGATTGGCGGAAGATGGCGCCGACGATCAACCGTATGGCGCTTCCTGGATGCAACGCCGGATATTAGGGCAAGACCCTAGTTTCCGAAACTAGGGTGCATCGGCCGCCGGGCATTGGCAAGACGGCCATACCGCGTCCTGGCGGCCGGGTCGCAGGCCGGGTAGCGGCGGGATGCACGCGGCCATCGCGTTCGGCATGATGAAGGCAGCGGCTTGGCCGCCGGCAGCGTTCGCGCCGCGCGCCGGGCCGGTGCCCGCGTCGCGCCCGAGGAGGACACCATGCATCAGCCGCCCGTCCCGCATGTCGCCAGCGAGGACCCGGAGGTAGCCGAGCTGATCAACTCCGAGGCGCGGCGCCAGTTCGAGAAGATCCGGCTGATCCCGTCGGAGAACTATGTCTCGGTCGCGGTCCTGGAGGCGTCGGGCACCGTGCTGACCAACAAGTACTCCGAGGGGTACCCGGGCCGCCGCTACTACGAGGGGCAGCAGTTCATCGACCCGATCGAGACCCTCGCGGTACGACGGGCCGAGGCACTGTTCGGCGTCGACCACGCGAACGTCCAGCCCTACTCGGGCTCGCCGGCGAACCTTGCCGTGTACCTGGCCTTCGCGGAGCCGGGGGAGACCGTGATGGGCATGGCCCTGCCGATGGGGGGCCACCTTACGCACGGCTGGGGGGTGTCGGCGACCGGGAAGTGGTTCCGGTCGGTGCAGTACGGCGTCCGCGCCGATACCGGGCGGGTAGACCTGGACCAGGTGCGGGACCTGGCGCTGGCCGAACGGCCCAGGCTGATCTTCTGCGGCGGCACCGCGATCCCGCGCACGATCGACTTCCCGGCCTTCGCCGAGATCGCGGCCGAGGCCGGCGCCGTCCTGGTCGCCGACATCGCGCACATCGCGGGCCTGGTGGCCGGGGGCGCGCACCCGAGCCCGGTCGGCCACGCCGGGGTGATCACGACCACCACGCACAAGACCCTGCGCGGCCCGCGCGGCGCCATGATCATGACGACCGCGGAGCACGCCTCCCGGGTGGACCGGGCGGTCTTCCCCGGCCTGCAGGGCGGCCCGCACAACCACACCACGGCCGCGATCGCGGTCGCGCTGCGCGAGGCGGCCCAGCCCGCGTTCCGCGACTACGCGCACCAGGTGGTGGCGAACGCCAAGGCGCTGGCGGCCGCGCTGCTCGAGAAGGGCTACTCCCTCGTGTCCGGCGGCACCGACAACCACCTGATCCTCATCGACCTGACGCCCCAGGGCATCGCGGGCAAGCCGGCCGCCAAGGCGCTCGACCGGGCCGGGATCGAGGTGAACTACAACACGGTTCCCTTCGATCCGCGCAAGCCGTTCGACCCGTCCGGGATCAGGATCGGGACGCCCGCCATCACGACCCGCGGCCTGGGCGAGCCGCACATGGCACAGGTCGCCGCCTGGATGGACGAGGCGATCAACGCGGCGGCCAAGGACGACGAGGTGGTCATCGAGCGGATCGCCGGCGAGGTGCGGGACCTGCTGGCGGGATTCCCCATGCCGGGCTGGTCGGCCGGATAGGCGCCATCCCCTAGTTGCTGATCACGCTGGACGGCTTGCGCCACTGGATCGTTGGCAGCATCGCCTCCGGGCGGACCCGGTGCGCGTAGCGCTTGGTGATCTCGAACAGCGACTCGATCAGCGTGTCCGACAGCAGGTGCGGCTGGAGGCCGAGGCCGACCAGCCCGGTGTGCACCACGTTGTAGTGGTGGTTCTCCAGTTCGACCCGCGGGTTTTCGACGTGCTCGACCCTGACCACGTCCGGGCTCGCCTTGACGATCGTGTCCGCGATCTGCGCCAGCGACATGAACTCGGTGATCTGGTTGAACACCCGGAACTCGCCCTTGTCCGCCGGGGTCTCGCAGGCCAGCTGGATACACCGGACGGTATCCCTGATCTCGATGATGCCGCGGGTCTGGGTGCCGTTGCCGTAGATGGTCAGCGGCTTGCCGAGCACGGACTGGATCACGAACCGGTTCAGCACCGTGCCGAACACCGCGTCGTAGTCGAACCTGGTCGCGAGCCGGTCGTCCAGGGCGGTCTCGGGGGTCTGCTGGCCGTAGACCACGCCCTGGTTCAGGTCGGTGGCACGGATGCCCCAGATCCGGCAGGCGAACTCGATGTTGTGACTGTCGTGCACCTTGGACAGGTGATAGAAGGAGCCGGGCCGCTTGGGGAACAGCACCCGGTCCCGGCGTCCCTTGTGCTCGACGTCGAGCCAGCCCTCCTCGATGTCGATATTGGGCGTGCCGTACTCGCCCATGGTGCCGAGCTTGACCAGGTGGATGTCCGGGTTGATCTCGGCGATCGCGTAGAGCACGTTCAGGTTGCCGACCACGTTGTTGGTCTGCGTGTAGACGGCGTGCTTGCGGTCCACCATCGAGTACGGCGCGGCGCGCTGCTCGGCGAAGTGAACGATCGCGTCCGGGGCGGAGTCTCGCACGATGTGGTACGTGAAGTCGGCGTCGCACAGGTCGCCCACGTAGCTGGAGATGGTCTTGCCGGTCAGCTCACGCCAGGTAGCGATGCGCGATCGCAGGGACTCAATCGGCACCAGGCTGTCCACGCCCATCTCATGGTCGTATCCCCGGCGCGCGAAATTGTCCGCGACGGCAACGTCGTGACCGACTTCAGAGAGGTGAAGCGCTGTCGGCCACCCGAGATAGCCGTCCCCGCCCAACACCAAGACCTTCATGATCGTGCTCCTGCCTCGTCCGTAGCTGTCGTTGATTTATACCTGACCAGGCTGACAACGGCATTCGAACTGCCTGAGTCTGCCCCGTGACCCGGCGGGCCGCCAGGAAGGCCGTCTCGCGCGGAAGACGAGCCGCTGACCTGGAGTACCTCGTATCCGGGCCCTCTGCGGGCTCCCGTACTGTATACCTGTCTTACCGTCCCATAGGCCGCAGCCAGCCAAGGACCTCCATGACCCTGATATCGCCCCGGATCGCCGAAGTCATGTGGCGCCTGGTTCCAGGCCCGCTGCGCCGCAGGCTCCGGACCCAGGGCGGCAGGCGGCTGGTTCGCTTCGCGCCCGCCGCGGTGCTGGCCCTCTGCGCGACCCAGCTGACCTACCTGATCTGCCAGCTCGCGCACGTGACCGCCGGCATCGCCGGGGCGGTGGGATGGCTGGCCGGCGCGGCCGTGAGCTACGTGGTCAGCCGTTGGGCCTGGGAGCGCAAGGGACGGCCGCACCTGCTGAAGGAGACCCTGCCGTTCTGGCTGATCTCGCTCTGCGTCGGGGTGGTGCTGACCGGCACCAGCAAGCTCGCTCACGCCGAGGCGCACGCCCTCGGCCTGCACGGCCTCAAGGAGGTCGTGTTCGCGCAGGGGCTCTACCTGGCCGCCAACTGCGTGACCTTCGTGATCAGGTTCTTGATCTTCCACTACGTCCTCTTCGCCGACCGCGAGTCCGGCGCCGCGCCGGAGCCCGCAGAGCAGTTCCAGCCGGGGACGGCCGGGTCGCTCGCCATGGCCCCGTCGGCTAACCGGCCGGCCGCGTCGGGCGCGTCCCCGGCAGGCACGGAGCCGCGCGTCCGCCGCTGACGCTCCCGCCACCAAGTTCCCGCCACGACCCTGGCGAAGCGCATCGCGTAGAAGGCGTTGTTCCCCTTCTTGCTCTTCCCGACCTGGCGCCGGTGAATCGTGGCGGGTCGCTCGACGACGCGGAAGCCGTGGGTGATCACACCGATCAGCAACTCGGCCGCCTGGTACTGCGGCTGCTCGAGCATGACCGCGCCGGTCACCTCGGCCCTCATGGCGCGCAGCCCGAAGGTCGTATCGCTGATCCGCTGGCCGGTCAGCATGCTGATGGCCAGCGCGAAGAACCGCACGCCCAGCTTGCGCACGGGGTCCTTGGTCTCCTCGCTGCCGAGCTTGCGAGAGCCGGTCACGAAGTCGGCCTGGCCGGCCAGGATGGGGGCGAGCAGGCGCTCGATCTCGGCCGGGTTGTACTGGCCGTCGGCGTCGGTGGTCACGATGTAGCGGGCACCGCCCTTGCGGGCGAGCCGGTAGCCGAGCCGCAGGGCCGCTCCCTGCCCGCGGTTGACCGGCACCTCGCAGACCAGCGCCCCGGCCGTCCTGGCCTCCTTGCCCGTAGCGTCCACGGAGCCGTCGGAGACGACGATCGTCTCGGCGTCCAGCCCGGCCACGGCGGCGGGGAGGGCCTCGACGACCGGGCCGATGGCCCCCTCCTCGTTGAACGCCGCGATGATGATCGCGAGCGGGGGCAGCCGGGTCGCCCGGTCGCCGAATTCCTCGTGGAAGGACCGGATGGCTGCGGAGTCGATGACCTCGTCGTCACCGGCCGGGACGGTCGTCACTTGGCTGCCTCCGAGAATTCTGGCCCCAAGACGTACAGGCCGGGCTGGAGTTCGTGTGCGGGCTGGGAGCCCGGGGAGCGCACTCCTCGGGCCGAGAACGAGCCGGCCACGACGTCGTTCATGCGGGCCAGGTCCCGGACCTGGATCACGTCACGGTACACCGGGGGAGGGCCGACCGCCCTCGTGGATGCTCCACTCACCTGAGTTGCCATCTGCCACCTTGCTGTTCGGGTCTAGCGTTCTGGTCTAGCGGCCCGGCATGGGACGATCCTCGGAGTGAGATTCATAAATGCTGAACGACTGCGGGGAATCGGGTCCGGCGCCGCGACGCGGGAGCGGGCCGCGGCGGCGCCTGGCTAGTGTATCGGCGGACCAGGAAACGTTTGGTCTGCTAACGACAAGTCATTTATCCTGGTCAGCTTCGTGCAACCTGGATAATCGCTGGACGATCGCTGGACGGCCGGCTGGCCGGCGGCCCGCCGTGGACCGCTCGGCCGAGGAGGTGGTGGCATGTGACCTGGCCCAGCGCGGTCCCGGGCGGCGCGCCGCTGCCCGGAGCGGAGCCGGCGGAAGCCCCGGCATACCGGATACTTCGTTCCCGGATCGACCTGTCCCGTCTGCCCAGGTTCAGCCGGGACGTGACCGAGCGGGTCATCTACGCGACCGCCGACTTCGACTACGCCACCGACCTGGCCTGTGACGAGGAAGCGCTCGCCGTGGCCGTTTCCGCCCTCGCGGCCGGGGCTCCGGTCGTGGCCGACACCCCCATGGTGGCGGCCGGGATCACCGCCTGCCCGGTGATCTGTAAGCTCGGGGAGCCGTTGACCGGGCGCCTGGCCCGGACGGCCGGCATCTCGCTGCCCGCGGCCGCGGTCCGGCTGGCCTTCGGCGAGGCTGGCCCGGGGGCGGTCTGGGTGGTGGGCGGCGAGCCCGCGGGGCTGACCGAGATCCTCTCCCGGGGGGTGGAACCGGCCTTCGTGATCGCAATGCCCGTCGGGCTCGTCGGCGCCGCCGAGGCCAAGGACGCGCTACGGGCCAGCGAGATCTGGTCGGTGAGTAACGTGTCCGAGAAGGGCGGAGCCGCCGTGGCCGCCGCGGCGTTCGACGCCCTGTTCCGCTCGGCGGTGACCTCGGGCGGATCACGCGGACAGGTCAGCCGGGGCTGAGGACGGGAAGACCGGATGAGCGAGCATTCCTATTCCGACGAGCAGCGGGCTGCCGTCTACCGGGTGATCGAGGAGCGCCGGGACGTGCGCCGCGGCTTCCGGCCCGAGCCGGTCGCGCCCGAGGTGCTCACCCGGGTGATCGCCGCCGCGCACCGCGCTCCGTCGGTCGGCTTCTCCCAGCCCTGGGACTTCATCGTGATCACCGACCGGGCGCGGCGCGAGCGGATCAAGGCGCTCGCCGACCGGGCGAGGGCCGACTACGCGGCGTCGCTGCCGGCGACCCGGGCCCTCGCCTTCGACCGGCTGAAGACCGAGGCCATCCTGGAGGCCCCGGTCAACATCGTGGTGACCTGCGATCCGACCCGAGGCGGGCGGCACACGCTGGGCCGGCACAGCCAGCCTCAGACCGCCGCCTACTCCAGCGTGCTCGCGGTCGCCAACCTGTGGCTCGCCGCTCGGGCCGAGGGGCTCGGCGTGGGCTGGGTGAGTTTCTTCGGCGAGCGGGAACTGGCCGCCGAGCTGGGCCTGCCCGCCCACCTGGAGGTCGTGGCGTACCTGTGCCTGGGCCAGGTGACCGAGTTCACCCCCGAGCCGGAGCTGGCCACGGCGGGCTGGGCCCGGCGGCGCCCGCTGGCCTGGGCGGTGCACGCCGAGGAGTACGGCCACCGGGGGCTGCCCGGGCAGGACGCCACCAGCCTGCTGG
>JASHUI010000030.1:0-3686 GCA_030040095.1 Streptosporangiaceae bacterium
GCGCTGACCGCCAGGCCGCGGCCCGACCGGGTGCCGCTGTCGTACGCGCAGCAGCGACTGTGGTTCCTGGCGCAGCTGGAGGGGCCGAGCCCGGCGTATCACCTGCCGGTGGCGCTGCGGCTGACCGGGGAGCTGGATGTGGCGGCCATGGGCGCGGCGCTGGCCGATGTGGCCGGGCGGCATGAGGTGCTGCGGACCGTGTTCCCTGCCGCGGACGGGGAGCCGTTCCAGCGGGTGCTCGCCGCGGCGCAGACCAGGTTCTGGCTGCCGGTGGCCGAGGTCGCCGAGGCTGACGTGGCGCGGGTGGTGGCGCAGGTCGCGACCGAGCCGTTTGACCTGGGCGCGCAGGTGCCGGTGCGCGGGGTGCTGCTGCGGGTGGGCGCGGGCGAGCATGTGCTGGTGGTGGTGCTGCATCACATCGCGGGGGACGGGTGGTCGATGGGGCCGCTGGCGCGGGACCTGTCGGCCGCCTACGCGGCCCGGCGCTCCGGCCGCGCTCCGGACTGGGCGCCGCTGCCGGCGCAGTACGCGGACTACGCGCTGTGGCAGCGAGAACTGCTGGGTGACGAGGACGACGCCGACGGTGTGCTCGGCGGCCAACTGGCCTTCTGGCGCCAGGCGCTGGCCGGGCTGCCGCAGGAGATCGTGCTCCCGGCCGACCGGGCGCGGCCGCTGGTGGCCAGCAACCGGGGGCACGGGGCGCCGCTGAGCGTTCCCGCGGCGCTGCATGAGCGGCTCGCGCGGGTGGCGCGGGCGTCGGGCGTGACGTTGTTCATGGTGGTGCAGGCCGCGCTGGCGGTGCTGTTGTCGAAACTTGGCGCGGGCACCGACATCCCGGTGGGGTCGCCGGTGGCGGGGCGGACCGACGAGGCGCTGGACGAGCTGGTCGGGTTCTTCGTGAACACGCTGGTGCTGCGGGCCGACCTGTCCGGCGACCCCGCCTTCACCACGTTGCTGGGCCGGGTGCGGGAGGCGGGCCTGGCCGCGTTCGATCACCAGGACGTGCCGTTTGAGCACCTGGTGGAGGTGCTGGCCCCGGCCAGGTCGCTGGCCCGCCACCCGCTGTTCCAGGTCATGCTGATGCTGCAGAACAACGACCCGCCCGTCCTCGACCTGCCGGGCCTGCGGGCCGACGCGGTGGGCTCCGCGATCGCGACGGTGAGGTTCGACCTCGAGATCGCCCTGGGCGAGGTGGTCGAGGACGGAGGGCCGGGCGGGCTGCGCGGCTCGGTGACGGTGGCGGCGGACCTGTTCGACCCGGCGTCGGCGGAGGCGATCGCGGCCCGGCTGGTGCGGGTGCTGGGCACGGTGGCGGCCGATCCGGGTCTGCCGGTGAGCCGGGTGGAGATCATGGCCGCGGCCGAGCGCGACCAGATCCTGCGTGACTGGAACGACACGGCACTGGAGTTGCCGGGGGCGTTGTTACCGGGGCTGTTCGAGGCTCAGGCGGCCCGGGCCCCGGACGCGGTGGCGGTGGTGTCGGGGAGCGCGGTGTCGACGTATGGCGGGCTGAACGGGCGGGCGAACCGGCTGGCCCGGGTCCTGGTCGCGCGCGGCGCCGGGCCGGAGCGCGTGGTCGCGGTGGTGATGGAGCGTTCCGCGGCGCTGGTGGCGGCCTTGCTGGGGGTGCTCAAGACAGGGGCGGCGTACCTGCCGGTGGATCCGGGCTATCCGGCTGAGCGGATCCGTTTCATGCTGGCCGACGCCCGCCCGGTCACGGCGGTCACGACGCTGGCCGATGTCGCGGCCGGGGAGTCGGGCGCGGACCTGACCGACGCCGACCGCACCGCGGCGCTGCGCCCCGGCCACCCCGCGTACGTGATCTACACCTCCGGGTCCACCGGCACGCCCAAAGGCGTGGCCGTCCCGCATGGCGGGGTGGCCAATTTCCTGGCCGCGATGGCAGGCCGGTTCCCGCTGGAGGCCGCTGACCGGATGCTCGCGGTGACCACGGCCGCGTTCGACATCCACGTTCTCGAGTTCTACCTGCCGTTGCTGGCCGGGGCGGGCGTGGTGGTCGCCGGACCGGACGTGATCGGCGATCCCGCCGCGCTGGCCGGGCTCGCCGGCCGGGCCGGCGCGACGGTCATGCAGGCCACGCCGGCATTGTGGCAGTCGGTCCTGTCCGGACCGAGCGGGGCCATGGCCGGCCTGCGGATGCTGACCGGAGGCGACGTCCTGCCGCCTGGGCTGGCCGCCGGCATGGCGGAGCTGGCCGCGGAGGTCACCAATCTGTACGGGCCCACCGAGACCACGGTGTGGTCGACCGCCACGCGCGTCGGCCGGGCCGGGGGCACCGCGGCGATCGGGCGTCCGTTGCGGAACACGCGGGTGTTCGTGCTGGACGGGTGGCTGCGGCCGGTGCCGGCCGGGGTACCGGGCGAGCTGTACGTGGCGGGGGCCGGGCTGGCCAGGGGGTATCTGGGTCGTGCGGGGCTGACCGGGGAGCGGTTCGTGGCCTGCCCGTTCGGGCCCGCGGGCGCGCGGATGTACCGGACCGGCGACGTGGTGCGGTGGAGCGCGGGCGGGGAACTGCACTTCCTGGGCCGCGCCGACGACCAGGTGAAGCTGCGCGGGTTCCGGATCGAGCCCGGCGAGATCGAGGCCGTACTGGAAGCTCATCCTGACGTGGGCCGGGCGGTGGTGGTGGCCAGGGAGGATGGCCCAGGCGATCAGCGGCTGACCGGCTACATCGTCGCGGGAGCGGCCGACCCCGACCCCGGGCTGGCGGCGGCGGCGCGCGCGTTCGCGGCGCAGCGCCTGCCGGACTACATGGTGCCGTCCGCGGTTCTGGTTCTCGGGGCGCTGCCGCTGACGCCGAACGGCAAGGTGGACCGGGCGGCGCTGCCGGCGCCGGACTACGGATCGGACGTGGTGGCGGGGCGTGGCCCGGCGTCGGCGCGAGAGGAGATCTTGTGCGCGGCGTTCGCTCAGGTGCTGGGCCTGGCGTCGGTAAGCGCCGAGGATGACTTTTTCGATCTGGGCGGTCATTCGCTGCTGGCGACGCGGCTGGTGAGCCGGATCCGGTCGGTGCTGGGGGTGGAGGTGCCGGTACGGGCGCTGTTCGAGGCGCCGACGGTCGCCGGGCTCGCACGTCGCCTGGGACGGGAGCACGCGGGGGCGCCGCGGCCCGCGCTGGCGGCGCGCGCCCGGCCGGGCCGGGTGCCGTTGTCGTTCGCGCAGCAGCGGCTGTGGTTCCTGGCCCAGCTGGAAGGGCCGAGCCCGGCGTACCACATACCGGTGGCGTTGCGGCTGTCCGGCGAGCTGGACGTGGCGGCTCTGGACGCGGCGATGCGGGATGTCGTCGACCGCCATGAGGTGTTGCGCACGGTGTTCCCCGCGCCGGAGGGCGAACCGTTCCAGCGAGTGCTGGAGACGGCGGAGTCGGGCTTCGAGCTGCCGGTCGCCGAGGTCGCCGAGGCGGACGCGGAACAGGCGCTCCGGCACACCGCCCGGACGGCCTTTGACCTGGCGGCGCAGATCCCCGTGCGGGCGCGGCTGCTGCGGCTGAGCCCCGGCGAGCACGTGCTGGTGATGGTGTTGCATCACATCGCCGCCGACGGGTGGTCGATGGCGCCGCTGGCACGCGATATGTCGGCCGCCTACGCGGCGCGGCGGGCGGGCCGCGCCCCGGACTGGGCGCCGCTGCCGGTGCAGTACGCCGACTACGCGCTGTGGCAGCGGGA
>JASHUI010000244.1:0-9791 GCA_030040095.1 Streptosporangiaceae bacterium
AGATCAGCATCAGGCCGTCGACGCCGGTCGCGTCCATCATCGATCCGATCTTGTCGACGACGGTCGCCGGCGAACCGGTGACAACGTCGGTCTGGAAACCGCCCTGCTTGACCGCCTTGGAGGTCATCGACGTCCGCACCTGGGGAGTGACGTCATAACCCGCGGCCATGTTTTCCAGCGCCTCGACGTCCGGAACCGCTCCGTACCGCCGGTACCTTTGCTCCGCCAGCGCGTCAGTGTCGTCCATGACGATGGTCATCATCGTATAAGTCTTGATCGTGCGGTCGAACTGCGCGGCACGGTCGCGCAGTTGCGTGCTCATCTCGCGCAGGTCGGCGTAGTCATATCCGCTGGTGAAGGCCGCGTCGCAATGCCGGGACATGAACTCGATCCCGCGCGGCGAGCGGCCGGCGCAGATCAGCGTCGGGGCGGGCGACGGGTGCGGCCGTGACTGGCAGTCCTCCAGATGGAAGAACTCCCCGTCAGCGGTCACGGAGTCCTCGGACCACAGCCGCTTGAGCAGCGTGGTCCACTCCTCGGTGTACCGGTACCGGTCATCGTGGCTGAGGTGCTCCGGCCACATGCCCATCTGCGCGAACTCCTGGGCGTAGGAGCCGACGACGATGTTCATCCCGGCCCGGCCGCCGCTGATCTCCGCCAGCGTCGCGAACATCTTCGCGACGACCGCCGGATGGAACAGCAGCGTGTGCACGGTGGCCCAGACCTTCACCCGGTCGGTCGCCTCGGCCAGGGCCGCCATCATCGTCATCGACTCCAGGGTGCGGCCCCAGTGATCCGTCGCCCCGCCGTTGCCCCGCCACTTGGCCATCGACATGATGAAGTCGAGGCCGACGCGCTCGCCGATCAGCGCCGCCTTGCGGTTGTAGGCGTAGGAGCCGTCGGGGTGCGGAGCCGACTGCGAGCAGATCCAGCCGCCGTTGCCGATGGGCAGGAAAATGCCGTATTCGTGGGAAGGGCCCTTCATCGCTTACCCCTGTTCCGCAGGCATGGTGACACTTGCGTGCGGGGGGAAGCGTTACCGACGACATCCCGCGGTGTATGCACAGATTATCACCTCATGATCCGACGCTGGTGACCGGCTGGGAGGAGCGCGACGCTGACGCTGCCGTCGTCGCGCACGATCAAAACCTCGACCTCGAGATCGCGGAGAGCTTCGGGCAGCCATGCTCCGGGCGTGATCAATCGCCCCATGTCCTCGCTGAGCGCCAGGACGGCCCGCGCGGTCGGGTAGTAGGCCGAGCGCAGCCACACCAGGCGCAGAGCCGAGGCCAGGACCATGTTCCGGTGCGTCGACTTGATCTCGCCCCGGTGCGGCGCGCACTGGACGAGTACGGAGGCGTCCTCGTCCAGGCCGTGCAGGCCGACCCGCACCCCGTCGGCGAGGGTGAGCTCGGCCGGCGCCAGCTTCACCGCGAGATGGCCCGCCACGGCCCGGATCAGCAGCAGGTCACCGCAGTGCTCGATCCAGTAGGAGGGATCGCGCGGCACCCGCGTGGCCGGCTGGCTGCGAGACTGTTCGGCTGGCACGGCGCTCTCGTCAGCCGCCTTGGCCCAGCGCCCGAAGCTCGCTCCGGTGGAAGATCAGCGGGGACAGGTCAGGGAACAGGGACGTCTCGAGCACCTCCAGCAGCACGATGAAGTGGTCACCGGCGGTAATCGCCTCGCTCACGGAGCATTCCAGCCACAGCGTCGCACCGTGCAGAAACAGCGCGCCGTGGTCGCTGGCATGCCAGCTCGCGCCGGCGAAGCGGTCCCGGTCCCTGGCCGACAGCGCCCGGCACAGTTCCGCGTGGTCCGAGCTCAGGACGCTGATCCCCAGCCGCGCGGCCCGCGTCAGCACCGGCCACGTCGTCGACTTCTGGTCGATGCAGATCGACACGAGCGGCGGCTCCAGGGACACCGAGGTGAACGAGCTCGCCGCCATGCCCGTCGGCTTGCCATCCACCACCGCGCACACGCCGATCACTCCGCTGGGGAACATCGAGAACGCCCGGCGCAGGTCGCGCCGTGGTTCAGCGATGCCCGCTGCTGGCTCGCTCACTGCTCGCTCCGGGTCGGTCAACAGGTCAGCGACGTCGTAGACGAGGGTCGGTCAGCGCCGGCGGCACGTAGCCGACGTCGCCCGGGTTGATGACGGTGCCCGGCGGCACCAGGCGGTCGATGGCGTCCAGCACCCCGTCGTCGAGCGTCACGTCGGCCGCTGCCAGCTGCCCGAGCAGCTGCTCGTGGGTGCGGGGGCCGAGGATGGCCGAGGTCACCGCCCGGTGCGAGACGACGAAGCCGAGCGCCAGCTGGATCAATCCGATGCCGGCCTGCCTGGCCAGCAGGTCCAGTTGCTCGACGAGATCGAGCTTGCGCTCGCGGATCGCCTCGTCGCGGAAGTCGATGTGATCGGGATGCCTGCTGGCCCGGGAGTCGGCGGCGGGCTCGGCTCCGCGCCGGTACCGCCCGGCCAGCCAGCCTCCGTTGAGCGGGCTCCAGGCCAGCACCCCCAGACGGTAGCGTTCGGCGGCCGGCAGTACCGAGGCCTCGGCCTGCCGCACCAGGATGGAGTAGTTGAGCTGCTCGGTCGCGAACCGTTCGCGACGGCGGCACTGCGAGACCCACTGCGCCTCGACGACCTGCTCGGCCGGGAACGAGGACGTGCCGATGGCCCGGACCTTGCCCTGGGCGATGAGGTCGGACAGCGCGCCCAGGGTCTCGTCGATGTCGGTGTCCGGATCCGGCCGGTGCGCCTGGTAGAGGTCGATCCAGTCGGTGCCCAGGCGCCGCAGGCTGTCCTCGGCCGCGCGCGTGATCCACCGCCGCGAGCTGCCTCGCCGGTTCCGGTCGGGGCCCATCGGGTTGAAGAACTTGGTGGCCAGGATCACGTCGTCGCGGCGGCCCCGCAGCGCCCGACCGACGATCTGCTCGCTCTCGCCGTCGGCGTACTGGTCCGCGGTGTCGATGAAGTTCACCCCGGCTTCGAGGGCCGTATCGACCATGCGGCGGCATTCCTGCTCGTCCCGGTTGCCCCAGGCACCGAACATCATCGTGCCCAGGCAGAACGTGCTGACCTGGATGCCGGTACGGCCCAGCGTGCGATACTCCACGGTGACAAGACCCCAGACCCTCGGTTCCGCTGCAATGATATTCTATATATCATCTGGGCGTCAGCAACGGTAGCCCGCGGAGGTCTTCACGTCATGTCCTGTCTGAGGTCGTGTCATGGGTGACATGCATCTGGCGTTCGACCTGTCCTTCACGCACACCGAGGGCAAGTGGGCCAATCCGGGTTCGTGGGTGGGCCGGCAGTACCCCGATCCGCGCATGTTCATCGAGATCGCGATGCTGGCCGACCGGGGCGGCATCGACATGCTCTTCTTCGGCGACGGAACCGGGATCCCCGACACCTGGGAGTCGTCGATCGACTCGGCGGTCAAGTGGGGCATCCAGTGGCCGCGCCAGGACATGAGCCCGTACATCGCCGTCATGGCCCAGGCCACCAGCCACGTCGGCTTCGGGCTGACCTACTCGACGACCTTCATGCACCCGTTCTACGTGGCCCGCCTGCTCAACTCCCTGGACCACGTGACCGGCGGGCGGATCGCCTTCAACGTCGTCACATCGACACGGCTGGCCGATGCGGCCAACTACGGATTCGACGCCCTGATGGACCACGACCAGCGCTACGAGCGCATGGACGAGTTCATCGAGGTCTGCAAGCGGCTCTGGGCCTCCGTCGAGCCCGCCGCGATCATCCGGGACAGGGACAGCCGGGTCTTCGCCGACCCGCGAAAGGTGCACCGCCTCGACCACCGCGGGCGGTTCTTCTCGGTTCGCGGGCCGCTGAACAGCATGCCCAGCCCGCAGGGAAGGCCTGTGCTCGTGCAGGCCGGGTCGTCGCCGCGCGGAATCCGGGCGTCCGCGAGCTTCGCCGACGTCGTCTTCGGCCTCGGCGGCCACCTTCCGGCCCAGATCAGGCACCGGGCCGCCCTCGACGACGCGCTGGTCGCGGCCGGCCGCGACCCGGCCGGGGTCGGCATCCTGTGGGCCACCCAGATCATCCTGGGCCCGACCGATGCCGAGGCAGCGGAGCGTAAAAATGCGCTGCTGGAAGCCCTCACGCCGGACGCCGTCGCCACCTACCTGGCCTACAACTCCGGATTCGACTTCTCCGTGCTGCCCGCGAAGTTCACCCTGGCCGAGGTGGCCGAGCGCATTGCCGCGGCTCAGGCCACCCAGGACGGGTTCGTGCAGCGGCTCATCGCCTCGCACGGCGCGGACGCCCGGATGACTCGTCAGCAGTTCTTCCAGGAGGGGGTGCGCTCGGCCACGGGGTACGACCACACCATCGCGGGCACGCCGGCGCAGGTCGCCGACGCCCTGGAGGAACAGTTCGTCGCGACCGGCTCGCGCGGCGGCTTCATGATCGCCAATCCGGTGTCGACACCGTCCTCGCTGGCCGACGTGGTCGAGTTGCTGGTGCCCGAACTGCGCCGGCGCGGAGCGTTGCCGCAGGGTCCGAGGGGCCAGACGCTGCGCGAGAACCTGCTCAGCTGAGGCGGGGCCCGGGCGGCCCGGCGCGGGCGCGGGCGGCCGCCGCCACACATGACATTTGATATATCATTTGGCTGAGCCGGGCGTGCGGCGGAGAGGACGGGCGACATCATGCGGATCACCCACGTGCGGAACGCGACGGTCGCGGCGGCCGATCCGGAGCGCCTGGCCCGCTTCTATGTCGACCGCTGGGGACTGGCGCGGGCCGGCGAGCGGTCGGGGACCATCTACCTGCGCGGCGGCGGGCCGGAGAACCACATCCTGCGCATCATCGGATCGGACCGGACCAGGCTGGCCGGCTACGCGCTCGGCCTGCCGGGCCGGGCAGCGGTCGACGCCGCCGCCGGGGAGTTCGGCGGGCGGCCCGGCATCCGCATCCTGTCCGGACCGGCCGAGCTGGCGTCACCCGGGCGCGGATACGGGCTTGTCGTCGCCGACGTCGACGGCCGCATGGTCGAGCTGTCGGCGGACGTCGCCGCCGCCGAGGGCAGCTACGACGCGGTGGTCAAGCCCACGAAGATCAGCCACGTGGTGATCAATTCGCCGCGCGCCGACGCCTACCACCGCTTCCTGTGCGACGTCCTCGGCTTCGCGTTCGCCGATCAGATGCCGCACATGAAGTTCTACCGGTGCGGCCCCGACCACCACTCGATCGCGGTCTGCCCGGCGCCGCACGCCTCGCTGAACCACATCGCCTTCGAGGTGCCAGCGGCGGCGGACGTGCTGCGCGGCATCGAGCACCTTGGCCCGGCCGTCCCGCTGATCTGGGGCCCCAACCGGCACGGCCCTGGCCGCAACATCTTCGCCTACTTCCGTGCCCCCAACCAGCACGTCATCGAGTACACCGCCGAGGTGCAGCAGATCGACCAGGCCGCTGCGCCCGCGCCGAGGATGTGGCTGCCCGAGGAGTCGAGGGTGGTGGACGAGTGGGCCGAGCCGGCGACCCTGCGGCCCACGCCCGAGGCCCGCGCGGCGATGCTCGGTGAGCCCGGCGACGAGGCCGAGCCGGCCTCGTCGCCCTGATGGACCAGCCAGTCGCGCGATCGGCCGATCGCGGATCGAGGAGATCGGGACAACCGTATGCCGCATGCGCCCTCCGGCGGAGTCAGCCTGTTCTACGAGACCACGGGCGACGGGACGCCGGTCGTCTTCGTCCACGAGTTCTCCGGGGACTCGCGCAGCTGGGAGCCGCAGGTCCGGCACTTCGGCCGGGCATACCGGTGCGTGACGTTCAATGCCCGGGGCTACCCGCCCTCGGACGTGCCGGCCGAGGTCAGCTCCTACTCGCAGGACCTCGCGGTCGGCGACGTGCTGGCGGTGCTCGACGCCCTGGCGATAGAGCGAGCGCACCTGGTCGGCTTGTCGATGGGCGGCTTCACCGTGCTGCACGTCGGCCTGCGCCACCCCGATCGCGCGCGCTCGCTCACGATCGGGAGCGTGGGCTACGGGGTCACCCGCGACGAGGGGTGGAAGCAGGACGTGGAGCACCTGGCCGGCTTTTACCGCGACGACCCGGTCGGCGCGGCGACCTCACACGGCTCGGCGCCGGGCCGGGTGCCGTTCATGGTGAAGGATCCGCGCGGCTGGCAGGAGTTCCTCGACCAGCTACGGCAGCACGACGCGGCGGGCTCGGCGAACACGATGCGCGGGGTGCAGGGGCGGCGCCCGAACCTGCTCGACCTGGAGGCCGAACTGGGCGCGCTCCGGGTGCCGCTGCTCATACTCTGCGGCGACGAGGACGACCAGTGCCTCGAGCCGAGCCTGTACCTCAAACGGGCCTGCCCGGCGGCCGGGCTGGCCATCCTGCCCCGGTCCGGTCACACCCTGAACCTCGAGGAGCCAGGGGCGTTCAACCGGCTGGTCGGCGAGTTCATCGCCGCCGCGGATGCCGGAGCCTGGCGACCCCGCGATCCGCGCTCGGCGCCGGGCCGCAACCCGCTCGGACACCGCTGACCGGCCGCTCTGTGGCCCGGACGCAGAACGAAGGACGGCCAGATGGTATATAATATAACTAGCTCCGAGACGAGCTGGTCACGATCGTACCTGCCCCGGTTTGGACGGCAACCGTGAAGAAGTTCCACATCGGCGTGTTCGACTCGGCCTCCTTGAACGACTTCGGAACGGTGACGTGGCGCCATCCGGACAACCAGAGCTACCGGTTCACCGACATCTCGTACTGGATCGAGCTGGCCCAGCGTTTCGAGGACGCGAAGCTCGACTTCCTGTTCCTCGCCGACACCTGGGGGTACTCCGAGGTCAGCGGCGTCCGGAAGGACATCAGCTTCACCGAGGGGCTGGACCTGCCCCGGCTCGACCCGGCGATCGTGACCGCCGCGGTCACCCCGCAGACCACGGACCTCGGCTTGGTGATCACCGCGTCGACGCTGCTGGAGCTGCCGTACTCGCTGGCCCGCAGGTTCTCCACGCTCGACCAGATCTCGGGCGGCAGGGTCGGCTGGAACGTCGTCACGGCCGGGTTCGCCAACACCGCCTCCGCCGTGTTCGGCCGCGAGATGCCGCCGCACGACCGGCGCTACGACATGGCCGATGACTTCATGGAGCTGACGTACAAGCTCATGGAGGGCGGCTGGGATCCCGACGCGATTCCGGCGGACAAGAGCGGTGTCTACGCCGACCCGGCGAAGGTGCACAGGATCGACCACGACGGCCCCTACTACAGGTCGCACGGGTTCGCCAACGCGCCGTCGACGCCGCAGGGCACGCCGTACCTGTTCCAGGCCGGCACGTCCGGGCGCGGCCAGCTCTTCGGCGCCACGCACGCCGAGTGCATCTTCCTGCAGGGGACGACCCCCGAGAAGGTCTCCGGATACGTGTCGTCGATCCGGCAGAAGGCCGCGGAGGCGGGCCGCGATCCTCGGTCGGTCAAGACGGTCGTCGGGGTCTCCGTCGTCGTGGCCCCCACCAGGGAGCAGGCGCAAGAGAAGTACCAGTCCTACGTGGACCTCCAGACGCCCGAGCTCGCGATCGCGTCCTACTCGATGTTCACCGGCATCGACCTGTCCGGCCACGACCCCGACACGCTGATGGACGAACTGCACACAGAGGTGGGACAGACCCAGGTGGACAGGTTCCGGGGCCGGACGATCGGGGACGTGACCATGGAGTTCCAGCGGCGCGGCGTGCGCGGGTTCTCGGCCATCGGCACCCCCGAGGATGTCGCGGACGAGCTGTGCTCGATGGCGCAGGCCGCCAACGTCGACGGCTTCCTGCTCGAGCCGTGGATCCAGCCGGGCTCGACCGCCGACTTCGCCGAGAAGGTGCTGCCCCTGCTGCGCAAACGCGGGGCATTCCGCGAAGAGTACGAGGAGCACACGTTGCGGGAGCGAATGGCGGGCGCCGACTCGCCGCGGCTGCGCCCGGATCACCCGGGCGCCCGGTACCGGCACTACTGAAGACCCGCGATACGGAACCGTCGTGACCACCGATATCCCGATCAGCAGCACCGACCCAGCCGGAGTCGCAGATGACCGTTGGCAGTAGCCGCACCAGCACCCGCTGGTCCTCCGGCTCGGCTGCTGACCTGTTCGTGGTGGACAACCCGGCGACCGGCGAGGTCATCACCATCGTCGAGGGCGGCGGCGCGGCGGAGGTCGACGGAGCCGTCCGCGCCGCGCAGGCGGCCCAGCTGACCTGGTCGCTGCGCCCGCCGCGGGAACGCGGCGACTGCCTGCGCGAGGCTGCCCTGCTGATCCGCGAGCACGCCGACGAGCTGGCGCGACTGGAGTCCAGCGAGATGGGCAAGCCGGTCAGCCAGGCGCGCAACGTCGACATCGAGCAGTGCATCACCCTGTTCAACTACTACGCCGGGCTGACCGAGGTGCTGCCCAGCCAGGTGCGCGACCAGGGCTACGCCCTCGACATCACCACGCTGGAGCCGTACGGGGTGATCGCCGGCATCATCCCGTTCAACTGGCCGCCGCTGCACGTCGGCGGCAAGGCGGCCCCCGCGCTGGCCGTGGGCAACGGATGCGTGCTCAAGCCGCCCGAGCAGGCTCCGCTGACCATCATGCGAATCGCCGATCTTGTGCAGAGCGTGCTGCCCGACGACGTGCTGCACGTCGTGCCGGGCGCCGATCTCACCGGGGCGGCGCTGGTCGCGCACCCCCTGGTGGGCAAGGTCATCTTCACCGGCTCGGCGGAGACGGGAAAGAAAGTCCTGCGCGGTGCGGCGGACACGCTGACGCCCACGCTGATGGAGCTGGGCGGCAAGAATCCGATCCTGGTCTTCGACGACGCCGACGTCGAGGAGGCCGTGATCGGGGCGATCGAGGGCGGCTTCTTCAACCAGGGCGAGGCCTGCACCGCGGCATCCCGGATCCTCGTGCAGCGGCCGCTGTACGGCGAGATCGTCAGCCGCCTCGCCGAGGCGATCCCGCGGCTGGTGGTCGGCATCGGCGACGATCCGCGGACGCACGTCGGGCCGATGATCACGCGCGAGCACCAGCGGCGCGTGCTGGAGTACATCGAGGTCGGCAAGCGGGAGGGCGCGCGGGTGGCCGCGCAGGGCACGACCCCGGCCGATCCCGCGCTGCGGGGCGGCTACTACGTCCCCCCGACCATGTTCGTGGACGTGCACACGCGGATGCGGATAGCGCAGGAGGAGATCTTCGGGCCGGTCATCTGCGTCATGCCGTTCGACACCGAGGACGAGGCGCTGGCGATCGCGAACGACACCGCCTTCGGCCTGATCGCGGGCGTCTACACCCGGGACAGCGCACGCGCGCTGCGGGTCAGCCGGCGCGTCGCCGCCGGGATCGTCTTCGTCAACAACTTCAACCGGGTCTTCGTCGGCACCCCGTTCGGCGGGACCGGGCACAGCGGCTTCGGCCGCGTGCACGCTCCGGAGACGCTGCGCGAGTTCGGCCGGAGCAAGAGCATCCGGCTGCCGTCGGGCGTGGCGCCGGTGCCGCGGTGGAGCGCGGTGAACGACGTGCTGCCCGGGAAGGTTGCTGGCTGAAAGAGATGCGATGCTGACGGTCGACGACATCCGCGGCGTCTACGTCCTCCCGCCGACGCCGGCGCTCCGCGACTGCGACTGGGACACCGAGCAGACCGTGGACCTGGCCGAGACGGAGCGCATGACGCACCTGCTGCTCGTGCCGGGAGTGACCGGACTTGGCCTGTTCGGCACGACGGGGGAGGGCGCCACCCTGCTGTGGGAGGAGAAGCGAACGTGCGCGGCGGCCGTTGTCGCGGCCGCGGCGGGCCGC
>JASHUI010000245.1:0-6763 GCA_030040095.1 Streptosporangiaceae bacterium
GCGCGGGCCCGGCCGGGGTCGGCTTGCGCTCGAGCAGCGTCACCGACTCCATGCCGAACGCCTCGCGCGCTCGGTCCAGCACCGCGGCCAGCGCCTGCTGGCCGCGCAGCACGCTGCCCGCGGCCGTGACCAGCATCTCGGACTCGGCGCCGGCGCGGGCCGCCTGTTTGCTGCGCCGGGCCGCGCCGTCGACCACCGAGCTGACCACCAGCCCCACCGCCACGAAGATGCCGAGCGCCAGCGCGTTATTGGCCTCGGCGATCGTCCACTGGTGGATCGGCGGCGTGAAGTAGTAGTTGAGCAGCAGGGAGCCCGCGACCGCCTCGAGCACCGCGGGCACGAACCCGCCGACCAGGGCGACCGCGATGACCGCGACCAGGAAGAGCAGGACGTCGCCGGTCAGGTTGATCCCGCTGCCGAGGCTGGCCAGGAACACGGTGAGCACGGGCGCGAGCACGACCGCCAGCGCGTATCCGGCCAGCCTGCGCCGCAGCGGAAGCCCGCCGCGGACCCGGGGCAGCCCCCGGCCGCGGCCCATCTCGCCGTGGGTAACCATGTGCACGTCGATGTCGCCGGATCCGCGGATCGTGCGGTTGCTGACGCCGGGCCCGGTGAGCAGCGCCGAGAGCCAGTTGCGGCGGCTGACGCCGAGCACCAGCTGGGTCGCGTTCTCACCCCGGGCGAAGGTGAGCAGGGTCTCCGGCACGTTGTCGCCGACGACCTGGTGGTAGGTGCCGCCGAGGGATTCCACCAGGCGCCGCTGCTCGGCCAGGGTGGCCGGATTCGCGCCGGTCAGGCCGTCCGACTTGGTGACGTGCACCGCGAGCAGGTCGCCGCCGGACGAGCGGGCGGCGATCCGGGCCGCCCGGCGGATCAGGGTATCTCCCTCCGGCCCCCCGGTGAGGGCGACCACCACCCGCTCCCGCGCCTCCCAGGTGCCGTGGATGTCGTGCGCCGCCCGGTAGCGCTGCAGGCCCTCATCGACCTTGTCGGCCAGCCACAGCAGCGCGAGCTCGCGCAGCGCGGCCAGGTTCCCGGCCCGGAAGTAGTGGGTCAGCGCCGCGTCGATCTTCTCGGCCGGGTAGATGTTGCCGTGCGCCATCCGGCGCCGCAACGCCTCCGGGGTCTGGTCGACCAGCTCGACCTGGTCGGCCGCGCGGACGATCGCGTCCGGGACGGTCTCCCGCTGCGGGACGCCGGTGATCTTCTCGACCACGTCGTTCAGCGAGGCCAGATGCTGGATGTTCACGTTGGAGATGACGTCGATCCCGGCCTCGAGCAGCTCCTCGACGTCCTGCCAGCGCTTCTCGTTCCGCGAGCCGGGGACGTTGGTGTGGGCGTACTCGTCGACCAGCGCCACCTGGGGACGGCGGGCCAGCACCGCGTCGATGTCCATCTCCTCGAACGAGGCCCCCCGGTAGGACATGCGCTTGCGGGCTATCAGCTCCAGGCCCTCGACCTGGGACGCGGTGTGCGGCCGCCCGTGCGTCTCCACGAACGCCACGACCACGTCCGTGCCGCGCTCGGCGCGCCGGTGCCCCTCGCCGAGCATGGCAAAGGTCTTGCCCACCCCGGCGGCCGAGCCGAGATAGATCCTCAGCTGGCCGCGGCCCCGGGGGACGGGCCGGCCGGCGTAACTCGGGTTACCCATATCGCTCATCGCTATCCTGTGAAGCACTCCTGCCCTGGCTGGGGATTCCCGCTTCACAGCCGACAATAGGCCACGATGCGGCCTACGGCTGGTAGCGGTATCCCATGCCCGGCTCGGTCAGCAGATGGCGGGGTCGGTGGGGATCGTCCTCGAGCTTGCGTCGCAGGCCCGCCATGTGGAACCGGAGGTAGTGGGTGCTGCGCTCGAAGCCAGGCCCCCAGACCTCGCCCAGCAGGCGGTCGGAGCTGACCAGCTGCCCGGGCGCTTCGAGCAGGATCTCCAGCAGCCGCCATTCGGTCGGGGTGAGGTGCATCTGTTCCTGGCCGGGCGGCCCCTGGATCGTATGCGCGGCGAGGTCGATCTCATGCTGGCCTATTTGGAACGGGACGGCACGCGGCGACTGGTCGGTGCGGCGCATCGCCGCCCGCAGCCGGGCGAGCAGTTCCTCCATGTCGAACGGCTTGGTCACGTAGTCGTCGGCGCCCGCATCGAGTGCCCCGATCTTGTCGCCCGAGCCGGCCCGGCCGGAGAGCACGATCACCGGCGCCGCGCACCAGCCGCGCAGCTCGCGGATCACCTCGCGGCCGTCCAGGTCCGGGAGCCCGAGGTCGAGCAGGACCACGTCCGGCGGGAACCGCCTGGCCTGGGCGAGGGCCTCGCGCCCCGCCGCCGCGGTCACCACGTCGTAGCCGCGGGCGCGCAGGTTGATCCGCAGCGCCCGCAGCAGCGCGGGCTCGTCTTCCACGATAAGGACCCGCGGGCCGGGCTCGGCATCCACGCGCGCGGGCGGACCCTCCGTCCGCCCGCGCGCTTGCGTCATGACCGTCCTAACTATCTGGATCTGGGGTCACCTGCCTGGATCGGGGATGCTCTACGGCACCGGGTACATCTGGTCGAGCGCGATGTTCAGCGTGAGCACGTCGACCCGGGACTCGCCAAGGAAGCCCAGGGTCCGGCCCTGGGTGTACTTGGCGACCAGGGCCCGGATCGCGGCCGGGCTGACGTGGCGGGCGGCGGCCACCCGGTCCACCTGGATCGCGGCGTTCTGCGGCGAGATGTCCGGGTCGAGGCCGGAGCCCGAGGCCGTCACCGCGTCCGCGGGGATCTGCGAGATCTTGACGTGGTCGAACTTCGCGATCGCCTCCTGCTGTTGCTTGATGAACTGGTTCAGGGCCGGGTTGTTCGGGCCGAGGTTCGACGCGCTGGAGTACAGCGGGTTGCAGCCGTAATTGTTCGGCCCCGTGCCCGTGATCTCATACGTGCCGTTCTTCTCCTGGCTCAGCGACCAGCCGACGATCGCGTACGACGGCCGCGGCTGGAAGTACTGCGGCAGCGGGTTGCCCTTGGCGTCCACGAACTCCTGGCACAGCAGGCTGGAGCCGACCACGCGGCCGTGGAAGGTGACCAGCGACCCGTTGGCCTGCTTGTTGAACGCCGCCTGCGCGATCCCGTACATGAACAACGGATAGATGATCCCGGTGATCACGGTGAAGATCAGCAGCAGCCGGAGGGCCGCGATGTGCTGCCGGACGATGTTGGGAAGGCGGTTCATGTGCCGATCACCTAAACCCTGGGATGAACTGGATGATGAGGTCGATGAGCTTGATGCCGACGAACGGGATGATCAGCCCGCCGATGCCGTAGATCCACAGGTTCCTGCGGAGCATCGACTGCGCCGAGGCCGGCTTGTAGCGCACGCCGCGCAGCGCCAGCGGGATCAGCGCGACGATGATCAGCGCGTTGAAGATGATCGCCGAGGTGATCGCCGACTCCGGGCTGTGCAGGTGCAGGATGTTCAGCTTGGACAGGTCGGGGAAGGCGACCGAGAACATGGCCGGCAGCATCGCGAAGTACTTGGCCACGTCGTTCGCGATCGAGAACGTGGTCAGCGCGCCGCGGGTGATCAGGAGCTGCTTGCCGATCTCCACGATCTCGATGAGCTTGGTCGGGTTGGAGTCCAGGTCCACCATGTTCCCGGCCTCCTTGGCGGCCGAGGTCCCGGTGTTCATGGCCACGCCGACGTCGGCCTGGGCCAGGGCCGGGGCGTCGTTGGTGCCGTCCCCGGTCATGGCGACCAGCTTGCCGCCCTCCTGCTCCTTCTTGATCAGGGCCATCTTGTCTTCCGGCGTCGCCTCGGCGAGGAAGTCGTCCACGCCGGACTCGTCCGCGATGGCCTTGGCGGTCAGCGGGTTGTCGCCCGTGATCATCACGGTGCGGATGCCCATCTTGCGCATCTCCGCGAACCGCTCGGCGATGCCCTCCTTGACGATGTCCTTGAGGTAGATCACGCCCAGGCCCCGGGCGGTGCCGTTGGTCCGCTCGACCACCACCAGCGGGGTGCCGCCCACCCCGGAGATGCTGTCCACCGTGTGCCCGAGGCCGGTGGGCGGCGTGCCGCCGTTGTCGCGGATCCACTGGGCGACCGAGGCGGCGGCTCCCTTGCGGACCTGCCGCCCGTCGGCCAGGTCGATGCCGCTCATCCGGGTCTGCGCGGTGAACTCCACGAACTCGGCGCCGGGCAGCTCGCCGGCCTCCCGCTCGCGCAGGCCGTACTGGTTCTTGGCCAGCACGACGATCGAGCGGCCCTCCGGCGTGTAGTCGGCCAGGCTGGACAGCTGGGCCGCGTCGGCGAGCTGCTCCGCGGTCACCCCGTCGACCGGGATGAACTCGGTGGCCTGCCGGTTGCCGATCGTGATCGTGCCGGTCTTGTCCAGCAGCAGCGTGTTCACGTCGCCGGCCGCCTCGACCGCGCGGCCGGACATGGCCAGCACGTTGCGCTGCACCAGCCGGTCCATGCCCGCGATGCCGATCGCCGACAGCAGCGCGCCGATCGTGGTCGGGATCAGTGCCACCAGCAGCGCGACCAGGATGACCAGGCTCTGCGGCGCTCCGGAGTAGAACGCCATCGGCTGCAGCGTGATGACGGCCAGCATGAAGATGATCGTCAGCGAGGCCAGCAGGATGTTCAGCGCCAGCTCGTTCGGCGTCTTCTGCCGCTTCGCCCCCTCGACCAGGGCGATCATCCGGTCGATGAACGTCTCGCCCGGCTTGGACGTGATCTGCACCACGATCCGGTCGGACAGGACCTTGGTGCCGCCGGTGACCGCGGACCGGTCACCGCCGGACTCGCGGATCACCGGCGCGGACTCGCCGGTGATGGCCGACTCGTCGACCGAGGCGATGCCCTCGACCACGTCGCCGTCGCCGGGGATGATCTCCCCGGCCTCGACCACGACGTGATCGCCCAGGGTGAGCTGGGTGCCGGGGACCGGGTCCTCGTGCAGCTTCTGCTGGCCGGGGTGCCAGTCGACCAGCCGCCGGGCGACGGTCTCCCGCTTGGTCCGGCGCAGCGTCTCGGCCTGCGCCTTGCCCCGGCCCTCGGCCACGGCCTCGGCCAGGTTGGCGAAGACCACGGTCAGGAACAGCCAGACCACGATCGTCCAGTTGAACGCGGGCTGCTTGTCCTTGAAGATCGCCGTGTAGAGGCTCAGCACGGCGCCGACCTCGACCACGAACATGACCGGGTTCTTGATCTGGACCCGCGGGTCCAGCTTCTTGAACGCGTCCGGCGTGGACCGCCAGAGCATCTTCGGATCGAGCAGCCCGCCGCCCATCCGGCTCGGCTCGGCGGCGCCCCGCCGCCGGGCCGCGTCCCGCCTCCGCGGTGTCGTTGTCACACTCATCTCAGTGCAATCCTTCGGCGAACGGGCCCAGTGCGAGGGCGGGGAAGTAGGTGAGACCAACCAGGACCAGGACCACGCCGACGACCATGCCGACGAACAGCGGTGTCCGGGTATCCAGCGTGCCGGCGCTGGCGGGCACCGGCGTCTGTCTGGCCAGCGACCCGGCCAGGCCGAGCGCGAAGATCTCCGGCATGAACCGGCCGAACAGCATCACGAAGCCGCCGACGATCTGGTACCAGGGCGCGGCCGTGCCCAGGCCGGCGAACGCGGAGCCGTTGTTGTTGGCCTCCGACGCGAACGCGTACACGATCTCGGTCAGGCCGTGCGGCCCGGGATTGAAGATCGCGTCCTGCCCGATGTGCGTGCCGATCGACAGCCCGGCCGCGGTCAGGATGACCACCGGCAGGGTCAGGAAGTACAGGGCCGCGTACTTCATCTCGACGGGCCGGATCTTCTTGCCGATGTACTCCGGCGTGCGGCCGACCATCAGCCCGGCCACGAACACGGTCACGACGGCCAGGATCAGGATGCCGTACATGCCCGCGCCGATGCCGCCCGGCGCGATCTCGCCCAGCGCGATGTCGAACAGCGCGATGCCGCCGCCGAACGGGGTCAGCGAGTCATGGAAGCAGTTCACCGCCCCGGTCGAGGTGACCGTGGTGGACGCCGCGAACAACGAGCAGCCGGGCGTGCCGAACCTCACCTCCGTGCCCTCCGCGGCATGGCCCGCGAGCACGGTGGCGGTGCCGCCCACGCTGGTGTGCGCCTCGAAGAAGCTGATCCCGCCGACCGCGGCCGCCCAGATGATCACCATCACGGCGACCAGCGCGAAGCCCTGCCGGTTGTCCTTGACCATCCGGCCGAACGCCCGCGGCGTGGCGAACGGGATCAGCAGCAGGATAAAGATCTCGAACCAGTTCGTGAACGGGTTCGGGTTCTCGAACGGGTGCGCGGAGTTCGTGTTGAACCAGCCGCCCCCGTTGTTGCCCATGTCCTTGATGACCTCCGAGGAGCCGACCGGGCCGCCGACGATCGTCTGGTGCGCACCGGACAGCGTGGTGACCGTGTGGTAGGCGCTGAAGTTCTCGATCGCACCGCCGGCGATGAGGATCAGGCCGCCGACGATCGACAGCGGGATCAGCAGCCGGATCACGCAGCGGGTCACGTCGACCCAGAAGTTGCCCAGCCGGTCGGTCTTGGACCGGGTGAAGCCGCGGATCATCGCGATCGCGACGACCAGGCCGACCGCGGCCGACATGAATTGCTGGACGACGAGGCCGCTCATCTGCGTGACGTAGCCCATGGTCGCCTCGCCGGCGTAGTTCTGCCAGTTCGTGTTGGTGACGAACGAGGCGGCGGTGTTCCAGGCGGTGTCGGGCGTCACGGCGGGAAGGCCCTGGGTGAACGGCAGGTACTGCTGCAGCCGCTG